>JAKFXO010000114.1 GCA_021731345.1 Candidatus Peribacterales bacterium
AATGACGGAAAGCCCTGTACCTGGGCTTCGTTCTTTAGCACGTAGGAATTCTGGAAGATACGTAAAGAGTGACAGATCAAATTCTTTCTGATGATCTTGAGAACGATAGAAAACACGTGATGGGAACGACGCATCTCTTGGAAGTCCTGAGATGCGGTCACGCGCGACTCTGCTTTCTCCACTGCCTTGGCGACTACCGGCATTATTTTTACCGCTCATCACATCAAGCGCGGTATCCGGAGGAAGACATGCAAGAACAAGCAGATCGCGAATCGTTTCAAGGATGCTTACTGGCTCATCCAAGGCAATGGTTGCTTTTCCACGAGTAATACCAAACTCTGTCGGTCTGCGTGTACCGGTAAGTAGCCATAACATTTGTTGTGCAGAATTTTTCGTACCACGAGAGAGAAAATCGCGAAGACTCTCAAAGAGGGCATCGCCTGGCAGCACGTCGGTGAATCCGATAGAGGAGGAGCGATCTGTATCTTTCTCAAGACATACTCTCTGCTTAAGCGGAGGTAGCACTGACAGGAAAGTAGGAATGGAAGCGGCTCCTTTCTTTGGCTGGTATGTACTCGGAAGCAAATTGATCTTTCCGGCTCGGAAAGAAGCACGAACGATGAACAAAGCAGTTTCATGATTATCGATACCCGATGACGCACCAAGAATTGGAAGGAAGCTTTCCGGAAGAACACCGAGAGACTGCAGAGTCAGAAAATCAGGCACGAGCGGATGAGTAGGTTCTAGGTCACCTGGAAGAACTCCGCCTTCAGTGACACGTTTTGTCTCTGGAATATGCAGAGCACTCTCGATTGCACGAATAGCCTCCTCACGAGTGATCGGCGATGACAAATCCGCAGCCGACCCGATCAGCGTTTCGCGATGAGTATCAATGCCTGCTGCAATCATCGAATAGATCAAGAGCGAGTCTGGCTTGGCGGTATCCAAAGGAATATCGATGAGCGGCAATGTGATAACGAGATTTTTGGCATTGGAGCTCACACTGTCCTGAAGACTCTTCAGGTCACGAATGAGCGGAATGCATTGTGTTCTGGAGAGAAGCGTGAAAAATTCTTTGCGGGTGATGAGCTCATCTCGCATGTCTACGCCACGAATCACTTTTTGGCCAAAAGCATCTTCCAGTCGCTGCAAGAGCACAACAGCATCTGCTCCTTTTCTTTCAGATGTCGAAGGCGTACCAATGTCTAGGCAAGGCTTGTAGGACAAAAGATCCGACCTCAGGAATCCAAAGTCTGCAGAAATTTTCTGACCAGTCCTGAGCATGTAGCCTCCAGAAGCGGTCAGCCCCGTAGGCTCATATCCTTCGATCACCGCAGAGCCAGTATCTGAGAGAATCCAGTAACCACGATCATCGGAAGGAAGAAGATCAAACACCGCCTGACCTTTGTCGTTGACTGCAATCGTTCTACGAATCGGCTTATCTTCAACGGTTCTACCGGACGCTGTGAATGCGAGACCCTTGAAACCAGCAAGCTCTTTCGCGCTTCTTCGTCCGTCACCATCAAGGTCTTTGAACGCCGTGACGGTGATGAGGCCTGTGCCAGGAGATGATCCGGTATCGGGACGATTCGTGCGGAAATAATTAGCCGAGAGTCCACCGCCGACGGATGGAGTCGGAGGAGGTGATGACCCACCTGGACTGCCACACAATGAATCTACGGTGAATTGCTGTTCGGAAGCCCATGCAGTTTTAAATCCAGTATCAACAGTAGCTACAGACCAGAAATACGTCAGGCCGCATTCCATGCTCTTAAGGAGAATCGTCCTGCTCTGACCGTTTGGCATGAGTCGCGAAACCCACAATGGTGAGGCTGTATTACCGGAAACAATGTTATGTGCGCTTGAGCCAGTACCGACTCTCACTTGGTACTGCAGAAGCTTTGTTGGCGTCTGTGTGTCTGAGCCAGAGCCCCAGTTCAAACGGACAGTATTAGCTGTTGCGTAATACACCGTAATTCTGACTTGGTCGATACGACCAGCAGCTCCGATTAATAGAAGTGGAATATAGCGAACTGAAAATGCTAAACCAAAGTTTGTTGCATTCACATCTGCCGGAGTGAGGGACAATCCCCATGTATCAGTCGAACCACCATAGGTAATCACTGCATCAGCCCCACCCCAATCCGCTAGAGCATTCGCTTTCTCGGAACCGACGACAGACCCTCCGTTCACAAGTCGTACAGACTGATCAACCACTGTCTCAGCGCTTGGGTTATTCCTTTCAACTTCTGCCTTGATACCAAGAATCGTAGCATTCGATGGAACGGAAAAACCAAGATTTGTGAAACGGAAATAGTTGGAAATTCGATCAGCATTTGTGAGGTTGGCAGAGACATAGCTGTTATCACTGGAGTTAGCGAGAGTCATACTAGACCACGCTATGCTTCCCGTTTCTGTCGTGTTGCTTCCGGCTCCAGATGCATTGATTGTATTTTGCGACTCCGGCGTCATCGTGACTGAAAAGCTGCTCGGCGCTGTGGGTGCTGTGTTTGCGACAGTAGCTGCCTGATCACTCAAAAGCCTGTCATCGGCAGTTGCACCACTTCTACCAAGTACATAGTCCAAATCTCCATCAGCATCCAAATCACCGACGGCCAATGACGTTGATGTTTCATCAATGCCAGAGGCTTGCCAATGACTTGAGAAGCCTCCGAGTCCAGAGTTGAGCCACAGTTCATTGCCATTCAACACGGGGCCAGGCTCGCTACCAACGTCGAGGAAATCAATATCGCCATCGTTATCAAAGTCAGCAGTTGCAATATCTTGTACGCCATAATTGTAGACACCTGACTCTGAGTTTGCGGTGAAATTTCCTGTTCCATCATTGAGAGCTACGTTGAAATTTGCAGGGGTTGCATTATTGACTGCATAGATATCAATATCCCCATCTCCTTCTACGTCTGCCACTGCAATGGCAGCGACGTTTGAACTTACGACGGCAACGCTACCTTGTTGTACGAATGCTCCAGTGCCACTATTTCTATATATACGAAGATTTCCACTGGTATTTCTGAGCGCTAGATCAATATCACCATCACTATCAAAATCTGCTGCAACCATACCTAGCGACCCAGGAAGTGGCGATGCTGTGAGTGTAAAGTTGCCGTGACCGTCATTGAGATGAAGCGTATTTCGTAACGCACTACTGGCAATAGCGATCAGGTCCATATCTCCATCAGAGTCTACGTCTGCAATAACAGGCCCTTGGATAGATGCCAATTCCGAGACATAGTTGTATGAGTAACCCGAGCTAAAGGAAAAACTTCCGTTGTTCTTGATGACTCCAATTGCATAGCTCGGCGTAGTTTTTGCGTATACAAGATCAATGTCTCCATCACCGTCGATATCAGCGGCTGCAAATTTTGTGAAATTAGTTGAGACTCCAGAAATCGAGCCCATGTGGGTAAAGTTGTTTGATCCGATATTGCTGTAGACATCCAAGTTTTGTACCGGAGCACCGGTATCGGTATTTCCTGCGATGTAATCCAAGTCTCCATCATTATCAAAGTCAGCCATGACGACGTCGCGCGTATCGTTTGTTTCTGTGCTTGAGCTATGTAACGTAAATGCCATCGCGTACACGATGGTCACGAACTGGAAGAACAGAAGTGCGAAGACAATCGTAAAGATCATCGCGATCGCGATCTCTGTTTTACCAGGTAGTCGTGGGTGATACCGCTCGATATCTCCAAGAGATACAGTCTCAATGCCACGGTAACGAAGAATTGTTTTCCACTCTACGACAAGTGCAGTGAGCAAGAATGCAAGAGCGGCGGCAAGCGTGAAGAATCCACGGAGTGCGTGCATAGCGGCTAATGCGGATGCACCAGTATCGGTGAGAGAAAACCAAGCGATACCGAGCCCTAGAACGAGCGCTGTGACGAAGCCTGTGAGAATGTTGTTCTTGGTGATCAAATTTATGTAGATATAATCTCAAGATTATACCATAAAAAAGCCTTCTAAAGAAGATGTTTTGAAGCTTCAGACTGTGCCAAAAGCCACTTTTTAGCGCCCCAGATACTTGGCCTTGTTCACGTTATGCTCGTCATTGGTCACCGCGTAGCGAATCACACCTGTTTTATCGTGCAAGTAATACCAGTACTGAGACTCCTTCGGTGACAGCGTTGCGGTGATAGCTGACTCACCAGGATTTGCGATAGGTGACGGTGGAAGACCCTGCGTTCTTCGGGTGTTATATGCAGAATCCGTCTCAACATCGGCTTTGGTCAAAGCTTCCGTTCGCTTTCCTAAGACATACCGAGTGGTAGCATCCACACCGAGAACGACGCGGTTCTCAAGCCTTTTCCACAAAATGCCCGCTACCTGCGCGCGCTCTTCATCATGACGAGACTCCTCTTCGACGAGTGAGGCCATCGTGACGACCTGATGAAGCGTCTTTCCGGACGCAGCAATCTCAGTAGCATGACCATTCACAATTTTCTTTCGGAATGTACCAAGCATGCGCTCAAGGAAAAACTTCGGATTGTAGTCCGTTGGTGATACTGAATATGTCTCGGGGAACAGATATCCCTCAAGCTTAGAACCTATCCCCTTTTCACGCGTGCCTGCGGCTTTGAGTGGCAAAAAATCGAAGGTCTCAAAATCGCATGTGAAAGCGCAATTCAAGATATCGCCGGGCTTGCCGAGCCCCTTCGCCGCCATCAGCTTATCAATATCGGCAACCGTATAACCCTCTGGTACGGTCACGAAGAACTCTTGGGTTTTTCCGGAATGCAAAATCTCCATTATTTCCGAAGACGTAGACGAAGGACTCACTGCAAACGAACCTGCTTGCAGCTTGCCAGCAACTCCAGTGACACGTGCATACCACTTAAATACCCACGGCGAACGAATGAGCTGCCTCTCCTCCAAGTGAGCAGCAATGATGCCAATGGACTCACCGGACTGCACCGTAAATGACTCTTCTTTTGTATTCGAGGAATCGACAGGTGAAAGAGCGTGTCGGAACCACAGTCCAAACACGAGCACGCCGATGACGAGAATAAGAATGATGCGGCGCATAATGCTTGCTTAGCCTTTCACTCCAAGTCCGAGCTCGCCCATCACTCCCTGCATACGTTCTGCGGAGACGATCTGAGCTTTTTTCATGGCACGGTTGAGAGCGTCTTTCAGAAGCTCGCCAATTTTCTCGCGAGCAACATCTGGACCCACCGTAATTTCGATGATTTCCATGGCAGCCGATACCACCACATGCACTCCGGAAGCCTCGGCTTCCACATGAATGTGCTTGAGCTCTTTTTGAACTTTACTTGCTTGGCGCTGGAACTTGAACGAGTTTCTGAGTTCGGAGAATGAAGGCATATCTGGAGGGTACCAGCGGTACCGTGAATGCGACAAGCATTACTCCTTCAGACGATATTTTTTACCCTTCTTTTCCAGTAGCCCATCCTGAGAAAGTTTGAGAAGCAGGCCATCGAGCCAATCCATATGATCACCCATTGACCAATCTGCGATGGCGCTACGTCCCACTGCCTCACGTGTGAGGCCTCCTGGGGCATCTCGCAACGCTTCCACGATCTTCCCGCGAAAAATTCTATTTGGCACAAATCGTCCGGCCATCATGCGACCGGGTTCTTTCTTGTTCACTTTTTTTGTTCTTGTAATATCTTTTCCATAAGCCATGCATACAGACTGAAGCTGCGTACTCATGAGCTCCCACTTAGGACTATTTTTCGTGCACACGATCGAACCAAAGTCCATGAGCGCGGCAAAGAAATCTGCTGATGTCCCTCGGTTCATCAGTAGTGCCTCAGTCATTACCTGCTCAGAAAGAGGTAGCAGCTCACGATCTGACTTCTTCCATGTTCCGTCTGGATTTTCTGGCCCTATGAAGAAGCGATGAAGGATGCGCCTGATATTCACGTCCATGCACGCGGTAGGAATGCCGAATGCAAAATTCCTGATGGCTCCTGCAGTATAATGTCCAATTCCCGGCAGCTCCTGCAATTCATCCATCTCTCGAGGAAATTTCCCTCCACGCTTTTCGACAATCTCTCGTGCAGCATCACGAAGTCGAAGAGCGCGATTGTTGTATCCAAGGCCTCTCCACGCTATCAAAATTTGGCTGTTAGAAGCCTTAGAAAGGTCTTCTATACGAGGAAATAATTGTACAAATTTTTTGTACAAAATAATGACTCTCGATACCTGCGTCTGTTGCAACATCACCTCTGAAACAAGAATGAGATACGCCTTGTGATCAAGATTTTTTTCACGAAGATCGCGCCACGGAAGCGTACGTTTGTGACGCTCAAACCAGTCCCATATGCCGGTAGAAAATACTCGCACACGCGCAACGTGCTGCATCATGCACATACCGTATCAGAATTTTACTGATCCGAACTCTGGACACGCTCAGAGAGCATCGTAAGAACTTGGTCACGAACGTTCGACAGCTGTGTTCCGTAGTCCGCTTCGTAGGTGCGCATTCCTGTTTTCAGTTCATCGATAGTCTCAACAGACGCCAGTGGATGCGCCCATGCTTCCGGTGGAAATTCTGTGAGGTCCTCATGTGTAAATATCTGTCCATTTCTCAGTCGATGATACGAAAGGTACCCGGCACCATCAATAATGTAGAGCTGATCAGTAATCGCTCGTGCTTCACGATGAAAACTATCGGCTTCCTCACGAGCACCCTCCATATACAGAACGTGACATGCCGTCAGAATTGCCGAAAGCGGCGTCTGCCACCTTTTTGCTTCTGGTCTGAACGTACGGATGAGGTCTTGATGTCCGCAGGCTAGATTCAGCTCTCGAAGTGGGCATGTGTTCCGCGTAATACCAGAACAAGGATCATCGTGTTCCCCTTCGCATAGAATAATCCTGAGGGATTCAAGTTTGGATCGAAGCTCTGCAATCGTCGTCCTTGCGAAAAGTGCCTGCATTTCAGGAGCACTCAAAGTTGTGTCATCAGGATCATGGATGCACAAACGGTCGATCGCATCCCACACTCTGGTGTCCTGTGTCAAAGTCATAGGCGCGGGATTTTGACAGCACTGTCAAACCTGCGCAATACCTACAGAACGTCTGAGACTCTGTTTACTGGCTCTTTGAGATACCGATGCGATCTTCAATCTCTTGATCCACGAACGCTTTCTTGCGGCCGTACTTCATGCGGCTGTATTCCTTAATGAGCCCGCCAAGCTTTTCATTTCGCTCGGATTCGTCGTAAATCGTCGCAAGTGAGAAAGGACGAGACGTCGTGTTGTTGATGTTGAGTTTCACATAACAGTTAAAGTTCGGGATTCCGATGACGTCTTGCTCGGAGAGCACTGGTGCGAATTCTTTGGCCATGTACTCAGCGTCTTCGGCGCCAATCTTGAAGCTCATGATAGTACCCACGTTACCGAACACAGCGTCGCGCATCTTGGTACTGGCTTGGCCGTAACCTTCCGTTTTACCAACGAGCTGGCCGATGTACTGGTGAGCCATGATGAGACCGAGTTCGTACTTACGCGCTTCAGAGAGAATGGTCGCGAAAGCATCGGTGATGAAGTTCTGGAACTCATCGACGTACAGATAGAACCTGCGACGATCACGCTGCGGAACGTCGGCTCTACTCATAGCAGCCATGTTCACTTTGTTCACGAAGATGAGTCCAAGCAGCTGCGCGTTCACATCTCCGATCTTTCCTTTGGAGAGGTTCACAAGCAGCACTTTGCCCGTATCCATGATCTCACGAACGTTGAATGCAGACTTCGGCTGACCGATGATATTTCGCATCGTGGTGTTGGTGACGAACGGACCGAACTTTGCCGAGAAGTACGGAATCATTTCTTCTTTTTCACGCTGACCTGTCTTGGCCATTTCATTTTCCCAGAAGCTGCGAACAACGGCATTTCTACACTTCGCAACTTTGTACCTCTGGAACTCTTCATCCACGAAAAGACGCGGAACATCGAGCAGCGTCGCGCCTTCCTCTTCATCATCCATAAGTGTCAAACAACCGTTACGGAAATAGTGCTGGATGCGCGGACCGAAGATTTCATTACCGAACATCTTGATGAAGATCTCCATGGCGTCAAGCGATGCGCGGTCTTTCTCCTCCGGTGTCTTCGCCTCAAGGAGGTTTAAGCCCATCGGACGTTCGCCATCAGACGGATCAAACACGATGACATCCTTGGCGCGTTCTTTCGGCGTGTGTGCGAGCGCGTCTTCGATGAGGTCTCCGTGAGGGTCAATGATGCACAGTCCTTCACCACGCGCGATGTCCTGCCGAGACTGCCAGTTGAGAAGTGCGGATTTACCCGAACCGGATTTACCGATGATGTACTGGTGACGCGTTCGGTCTTTGTCGAGGAATCTGACCTGTGTATCCACCGCGCGGTGGCGGTTAATACCGAGGACAATGCCTTCAAGAGGAGCATTCGGCGGAGGCGGCAAAATCTTGTAGAGAATCCACTGGATATTTGGAATCGTGTTGTAGCGGCTGTCCGGGAAATGGAAAATGGACGCCAATTCTTTTTCCACGAGAAGATTTTTACGATGGGCAAATCCGTTCACGCGGCGCTTCCAGAGCGGATAGATGAGATACTGGTTCCATGCCATCGGCAGGAAATCCACGATCATACGACGGTTTTTGAGGAAGTTTCCGTACTGATCCTTGAAGACGTTGAACGACACCTGCAGGTTGCTCGTGATGTCATTGGCGCGCTCCCACGTCTTTGCCGCAGCCATGATGCGAATGGTGGTGTGGAATCCGCTCATACCCGCTTTTTCACCCATGCGCTTGTAGAGCTCTTCCTCTGGCTGGATCATACGAACGAACGAGTCACCGGACTTGGCTCCCGGTGCTAGTGAAGCAGAATCCGACGAGCTGATCATTCCGATGAGAGCCCCGACGAACTTGAGTCCGGGAATTTTATCGAAGATCGTTTCTTTTTTTCCCTTGAAGCTAGACGATGCAATGGCCTTCGTCTTCTTGGACCAACGCTCAGAGAACACAGGCGTAATGATGACCTGCACGGACGCCTTTTCGTCAGGATGAAGTTTCGAGAGTGCGTTTGTGATGTCGTTCAATGGATCATCTTGCATGTGATCAAAGAACCGCAGCGGGTACATGTACGGCTTCTTCGTGATCATGTTGTAGATCGAAAGCTTGTACCCCTTTGGCCAAATTTCAGGCGTTGACTGGAGTGACACGTCAGCATTTGGGTAATACGACGTGATCTGTTTTTCGATGATGGAGATAAGTTTCCTCGGACAGAGAACGTAGAACGCAATCTGACCCTCTTCCACAAAGAGCTCAAAGCTGATGGTGATGTAGCGGAAAATCCAGAAATGAATGACCTGCCAGAACGTAAGGTCTTTCACTTCGTTGATAGCACGGAACAACTGTTCCATGATCGCAATTTTCTCTTTGAAGTCTTTTTCCGTGCGCTTCTCTTGGTCCATCTTGCTGTCTGACCGTGGAAGAATGACTTTCATCGATACAAGCTTTTTTCCTGCTCGGTACGCGTACGAGTAACGCATCGTAAAGACCGCGTAATGCATCAGCGCAATGACGGTCAAAATGACAAAAGAATTCTCAATCGGTGCCTGAACAAACCAACGACCAAACATACCCCAAATGTTCAGGTTAAACAGAAAACCTGTCAGAGAGACGACTCCGAGGAGGATGGGCCAGAAAAGGATACGAATGAGTGTGAACATTTTTACGTACTTGTACTGTACAGACAGAATCTGTCTATTATATCAGAAAAACGGCTTGAAATACAGCCTTTTCATGGCTCCAGGAACAGGCAAAACCCCTAGTTTTGGGAGCAATCTAAGACGTCCATCCGCATCTCCCGAATACGGCCTGTTTTGGTGCCTACCATGAACCGGTACAGACCCTTCACACTGGGCTCCAATTCGAAGATTTCACCGTCTGTAACCCATGTTTCCGTGCCCGTGTGGGTACCGTCTGGATAGATAATATTCCTCACAACAAACGGGCTTTTGGAACTGAGCTGAAGCTTTCCGCCAAGTGCGAAATTGTGGGGAATACCACGGTTGAGAATAACGTCTTTGACGATACGTCTTTGGTACCGATCATCCTGACAGCGGAGTACTTGGTTGGCATCTCCAAGACGCTCAAAAGTCGCCATGATCTTGCCTTTACTTCGCTCAGCAATCGTCGTGAACGAACCAAGACTCAAATCTAAATCTCGTCCCTGTACGTATGGTCCGCGGTCATTAATTCTCACGGTGACGCTTTTTCCGTTGTCGATGTTCGTGACTTTTACGAGCGTATTCCCAGGAAAAGTTCTGTGCGCCGCAGTCATGGCCCACATATCGAAACCTTCACCGAACGCCGTGCCTTTGCCGTGAAATTTTTCCGAATACAAACTCACTTCATGCACTTCGGCCTGCAGCTTATCGTCTACCTCACGCATGAGTGACAAAAGCTGCTCACGCGTCATTGCCTGACCCTCGGAATCATACGAAATCTCATAGTGTTCAGCGAGTGCGGGAATCTGATCCGCTTCCGGAAGCTTGGAGAGAATACGGTCACCGTTTGCATCGATTGGTTCAACGCTCCTCGTTCGGAAAATCCAGCGTAGAGCGTCTGACGGCGTCATGGCTGCATCCGGATAAAAGTTCTCCTGTGAGTCATCGAGCAGACCCCGAGCTTTTGCGTACGTGATCTCGGCGTAACCGGCGTCTGACTTCGGAACATCGGCATATGGCTTTTCATTAGTTTTCTCAGCTGGCCTACTGGTACTTCGCCAGATGAGTACGAAACCGTCTCTGCGGCTCACCGTATCCGCTGCAAAGACAGAGACTGGAAAGAGGCTCACGAGAAAAACTGCAATGATGAGTGCGGGGGTGAATCGTTTCACGTGCGCAGTATACATCGGTCGAAATATGATTCGACTTGCTAAAAAGTTCCGCATTCTCGGTAGCTATTAACGTCCGCTGCGCACGTCCTGCCACTTCAGAGCCACCAAGTCTTGCGAAATGATGACGCGAGTAGCTGGACCAAAGACACCGGCGCCCTTGGCACCCTCAGACTTCACGATCTTTCGATCCAACTGGTACTTCGTGAGTGCCGTCATCGTGCGTCCACCGAATGTACCGGTTGCGTCTTTGGCGTCCAGATACCCAGCATCGATGAGGAATGACTGGAGAAGTTTTACCTCTTTGCCTTTGTCCCCTTTCGACAAAAATTTCTTAGGCATCTCTTCAGATTTCACGCGATCGGACAAATCCATTTTTCGTGCGATGGATTTGGACTTGGACTGCACAACTTTCACTTTCCATTCCTTGAGAATCGCTGCACGTGTACCGGGGCCAATGCGTCCGGCAAATGGATCTGTCGCTGCAGAGACAAGACCTGCATTGAGCTGGAACGCTGTGACAGCTTGCTTGAAGTCTTGGTCAAACACTCCATCCGTACGCCCGACGTAGTAACCGATGTATCGAAGTAGCTTTTGCGCTTGGCGAACGTCAGAACCTGTCGCGCCTTTTTCAAGTCCGACTGCGAGTCCGGGGAGATTTTTCTCTTTGATGCCGGAGGCAGCTGACAATGCTGCAGCAGTCTCAAGTGTGACAGCGGAGCCATCGCCTAGAATTCCGTACTCGCCCTGGAATGTGCGAAGCGCGTCCTGTGTTACCGGGCCAAACTGACCTGTAGGAGTCTCTGCAAAATATCCGAGCTCTTTCAAATTCGACTGAAGAATGCGTACGGAATATTCCTGATCTCCAAACTCTGCCATCCGCACAAGCTCTGTCGGATCGCTCTTCGGAAGTGATGCGAGAATGGCGGAATCGGCATCAAAATTTTCGAGGACGAATTTTTCCGCAGGAACATTGGTAGAACCAACGGGATACACCGTTCCTTTTACTTTACGCACTCCCCACGCCATCGCGCGGGCAAGCCCTGGTTCACCGTAACCCATCCAGAGATCGATGCGATGAATGTCATCCCCCCATTCAATGATGCGTCCGCCTCGGTCATGGACCGTACCCACACCGATGCCTGGAAGATCAATGACTGTGCCAAATGCGTAGGTTGCAGGACCAGCAATCATACCCGGATACACTCCCGTACCGTCCGCACCTGCGATTCCTTTTCCGTTGAATGCGATCTCTTCCTCGTAGTTTCCACGGAAGTAGCAACATTGTTCTGGCAGCGGCGAGTAGTACGCCGTAATAACGAACTGTTGCTCATGTGGTTTCTCCACCGCATACACGGGAGAGAAGACCGAGCTCATCATAGATGTCATGACGATGGCCGCTGGATAGACGCGAACTTTGAGGAACTCGATATACATAGGTGTGTTGGTTTGTGTGTGAAATCTGAACATTGTAGCACAAAAGACGTCGGTTTTCACGCAAGAGGACAACATAAAGTCATGATTGTCTTGTATGAAAAACTTAACATCATTCTGAGGTTTATTCACTGTTTTTCGGCTTCAGCTGTGATGATTCAACCCTTTTTCTGTATCAAAAAATACGGATTTGCGTTGTGCGTTGTGTACCCCTACGATCTTGCGGACATGAGTAAGGACATCACCAGTGGCGCTCCCGCGCCCCATGAGGGCGAGAAGGCCAGTTTCCCAAATCTGGAAGAACTCAAGAACGTGAAAACCATCGTTTTGCTTGGCTCAGGAGCCCTTAAAATCGGAGAAGCCGGCGAGTTCGACTACTCAGGTTCGCAGGCGATCAAAGCATTTAAAGAAGAGGGAAAGCGCGTCGTCCTCATCAACCCAAACATCGCCACGAACCAAACAAGCTGGGGGCTCGCTGACCGCGTGTACTTCCTTCCTGTGAAGCCGGAATTCGTAGAAAAAGTCATCGCTGAAGAAAAGCCGGAAGCCATTGCACTCTCCTTCGGAGGACAGACTGCACTGAACTGCGGTGTCGCACTGGAAGATTCCGGGATCCTGAAGAAATACAACGTACGTGTGCTTGGAACATCTGTTGATGCCATCAAGAAAACGGAGGACCGTGCGCTCTTTAATGCAGAACTCAATTCCATTGGCGTATCAGTTCCGCGTTCTCTTGCATGCGAGTCATTTGAGGAAGCAAAAGAAGCGATTGGAAAAATTGGGCTGCCGGTCATGATCCGCGCTGCATTCGCACTCGGAGGAAAAGGAAGCGGTAGAGCAGCAACACAAGAAAAAGCAGAAGAAATCCTTAAAGTCGCATTTGTCGAATCTCACCAAGTACTCGTAGAGGAAGACCTAACGGGCTGGAAAGAGATCGAGTACGAAGTCGTGCGTGACGCGTATGACAACTGCATCACGGTCTGCAACATGGAGAACATCGATCCGCTCGGTATCCACACCGGTGAGTCCATCGTCGTCGCACCAAGTCAGACGCTCGACAATGAGGATTACCAAATGCTTCGCACCATCGCACTGAAAGTCATCCGCCATCTCGGCATTGTTGGCGAGTGCAACATTCAGTACGCACTCCATCCGAAGAGTCGCACGTACCGCGTCATCGAGGTAAATGCTCGCCTCAGTCGCAGCTCCGCACTCGCCTCCAAGGCGACCGGTTACCCACTCGCATTCGTCGCCGCCAAACTCGCACTCGGATACGCACTGCCGGACATCAAGAACTCCATCACCAAAGTGACGTGCGCGGACTTCGAGCCTTCGCTGGACTACGTCGCCGTGAAAGTGCCGCGTTGGGATCTTGCGAAATTTAACTTTGTCTCCACGGAAATCTCAACAGAGATGAAATCCGTCGGTGAAGTGATGGCGCTTGGCCGCTCGATGGAGGAAGCGCTTCAGAAAGCCATGCGCATGCTGAATAACGGAGCACAGGGACTCTTCCCGGTTCCGATGAAATTTGCAAAGAAAGACCTTAAGAGCGAAATCAAAACACCGAGCCCGCGTCGTATGTACGCGGTCGCAGAAGGACTCTGTGGAGAATTCAGTGTTGAGGAAATCAATATTATGACTGGCATCGACAAGTGGTTTTTGGAACGCATCAAGCGTTGTGCGGACTTGAAACACGAACTGTTTCAGACGAAGTCGACGGCTCTCACGCCGGCACTTCTACGAAATGCGAAAGACTGCGGCTTCTCAGACAAAGGCATTGCGATGATTCGCGATGAAACGCAGGAAGAAGTTACCGAAGCGCGTCTGAAAGCCGGCATCATTCCAGTCGTTAAACAAATCGACACGCTCGCTGGAGAATTCCCAGCACAAACGAACTACATGTTCTTTACGTACCGGGGCACTGCTCCTGATGTCACGTTTGAAACGAAACCAAAAGAGCGCGTCATCGTTATCGGTGGCGGGCCATACTCCATCGGTTCATCCGTAGAATTTGACTGGTGCTGTGTGCAGTCGGTACGCGAACTCATGAAGCAAGGCTTTGAAGTGACGATGATCAACTCCAATCCAGAGACGGTGAGTACGGACTACGACGAGTGTGATCAGCTGTTCTTCGATGAACTCACCCTTGAACGCGTGATGGACGTCGTACGGCTCCTGAAGCCGATTGGCGTCGTGGTCTCCATGGGTGGGCAGATTCCTAACTCACTTGCGCTCAAGCTCGCAAAAGAAGGTGTGCCGATTCTTGGTACCGACTCTGCAGATATTGATCGCGCTGAAGACAGGCACAAATTCGGCAAACTGATGGACGAACTACAAGTGGATCAACCCGAGTGGAGAGAATTTGCAGACCTCGCATCTGCGAAACAATTTGCAAAGACCGCAGGTTACCCCGTCATCGTTCGTCCGAGCTACGTGCTCTCGGGTGCCGCCATGACAGTCGTAATGTGTGAAGACGATCTGAAAGAATTCATCGAGGAAGCAACGCACCTCAGTAAAGAGGCACCGGTCGTCATCTCTAAATTTGAAACGAATGCGAAGGAGATCGACTTCGACGGTGTCGCGCAAAACGGTAAACTACTGCTCTACGCCATTAGTGAACATGTTGAGAACGCAGGCGTGCACTCTGGAGATGCAACCATCGTCTTGCCGCCGCAG
>JAKFXO010000038.1:0-3508 GCA_021731345.1 Candidatus Peribacterales bacterium
AAATGGAATCAATAAGATTAGTAGGTCAGTAGTGTTGACCATTATTCCAATGATCAGCGTGCCTAGGCCTGCGCCAATCAATAGGCCAAACCAAAGCTGTTTAATTTTTAATGCCTGTGAACTGTTATTCATTATCATGGTTGTGGGATGGTGATTCCCTTTTTAGTTGTTAATGCCAAGCTAAGTGACCACATAGTTGTGCAAGCCGCATACCCAAGAGCAAAAAACAAAAAGACATTTATGAAACTTGCAAAGTTGGCTGAAGGATATCCTGTGCATATTTCCGTGTTTTCAAATAGGGTCTGAAAGAAAAAATAGTGACCAGGTTTATCGCCACAATCTCCTATATTGCTTAGAAGCGTTATTGCCTGCATTCCACACATGAGGAAAAACCAGTTTTTTGTTTCTAGTATTGAAATTTTTGTTGTAGGTTTAATTTTAGAGAATTGTAGAATCAAAAAAAATAAAAAAATTGCAGTAAAAAATATTGCTCCATAATATTCATACAACAGGCTTATCCAGCCTCCTGATGTCCACACTAAGGCACGCCAACTAAAAACCAGATAGATCAGGAAAGTCAGTTGCATCAGCCTATGAGATTTTAATAATCGCATATAGACAATGTTTTGAAAGGCTAGGGATTACCGTTGTTTTACAAACGGATAATTGCTCCTCAAATCTGGATTCTTCAGCAAAGTCGTCACCACAAGATTGCAGGCCGACCGAATATTTTCATCTGCAATAGTTCCACAGAGCACTGGATCTATTTCTTTTTGCGCAACTTCGTACTGACACTGATCTGCCAGAAGAGGGTTCGATGAGCGGAAGCCCTCGCAGCCTTCGATGAAATTAGAATCAAATTTTGCTGCTGCAGCTAGACAACAGGCCGCACCTTCTTTAGAGAGTTTAGCCTTGGAGCATTCGCCAAAGGGGATTTCATTGTATTTCCCATCATTCCACACCACATTTTTTTGATCATCAAAAAGGCAGGGCAAGTTTTTTCTCGCACCCCCCACACAGCTCAGCCCATAACTACTCGGCATCAGCAGTTCACACGCTGGGGGGTCTTTGGTGAGCTTCGCATAGTTGTATACACATTCTGCTCTAGCTTCACCTTGAGAGAGTCCAATTTCGAACCACACAAGATCTAAGCATCCTCGTGGGGGAAGGTCGTTCTCTACTAAATAGTTCGCTAGCTCTCGAATTTCCCAGCTTATGTATGGACGATGCCAGCCATGGCTTCGTATCCATACGATTGATAGCGCGAGATAGATAATGCCAGAAGCGATGAGGATTGAGATGATGAATTTTTTCATAGAGTTCTAGGGTAATCTCAATCGCACGTTTTACAGTCGACCAGTGAGATACGCGCGTACAACAACTTCACAACCTGTTCGATTACGCTCATTTTCAATAAATGAGCATTCTTCAATCTTTTTCATTCGAACTCCGACAATGTGGTGACATTGATCGCGTAGCTCCCCCTTTGGGAAGTTATCGCAATTCTGTTTCGTGCCATGCATTACTTCTGCCATTACGCAGCACACATGCTTACGTGTCGCAGGAGCCCCTGTGAGACATTGGTCATACGTAGTATCGATCCCTTGTCCTCCTACGCTTTTCTTGCCATCTGCAAGCATCACACATGGTTCAGAATCTTCTGCGGCTCCCACACAACTCAGTCCATAACTACTCGGCATCAGCAGTTCACAGGCTGATGGGTCTTTGGTGAGTCGGGCGTATACACGTATGCAACGAGCTTGTAACTCATCCGTTGTTGGGCGCATGAGAAGATCGATTGTGCGGAAAAGATCGCAATCACTTGCAGGTCGTTTTTCTTCAATCAGCTTTTCCGCAAGCTTCTCAGGAGATAGCCCAAGTTCATATCCCATAGCCCACAGACCGATGCCGTACGTTGCATAGAGTGCAAATGGGAGAAGGCAGAATCCAATAAGTCCGAGGAGAAGGCGTTTCATAAAACAAAGTGGGAATTTCCTACTCCTTTTTCAGAGCTCTCACCGCGACTTCACATGCTATGCGTATGTGATCACTTTGAATCTGTGAGCATGTATGAATATCACGCTCTCTTCTCGCAACCGATTCAAGACATTGATCGTGGAGAGGTGTAGATTCATTGAATTCATCACAATTTGATGCTTTCTCCACATAGAGAAATTTTGCCATTTCACAGCAACGGCGAGAAAAAGAGTCGTTCTTCCCTCCGCATTCAGGCATCACTGGCTTGCTATTGCTATAGGGCTCCTTTGAGAAATCGAACCAGCATTGGCGAGAATTAGGCTTTTCAGCTGCGCCCAGACAACTCCAGCCATAGTCACTCGGCATCAGCAGTTCACAGGCTGAGGGGTCTTTGGTGAGTTTGGCATAGTTGTATACACATTCTGCTCTAGCTTCACCTTGAGAGAGTCCAATTTCGAACCACACAAGATCTAAGCATCCTCGTGGGGGAAGGTCGTTCTCTACTAAATAGTTCGCTAGCTCTCGAATTTCCCAGCTTATGTATGGACGATGCCAGCCATGGCTTCGTATCCATACGATTGATAGCGCGAGATAGATAATGCCAGAAGCGATGAGGATTGAGATGATGAATTTTTTCATAGAGTTCTAGGGTAATCTCAATCGCACGTTTTACAGTCGACCAGTGAGATACGCGCGTACAACAACTTCACAACCTGTTCGATTACGCTCATTTTCAATAAATGAGCATTCTTCAATCTTTTTCATTCGAACTCCGACAATGTGGTGACATTGATCGCGTAGCTCCCCCTTTGGGAAGTTATCGCAATTCTGTTTCGTGCCATGCATTACTTCTGCCATTACGCAGCACACATGCTTACGTGTCGCAGGAGCCCCTGTGAGACATTGGTCATACGTAGTATCGATCCCTTGTCCTCCTACGCTTTTCTTGCCATCTGCAAGCATCACACATGGTTCAGAATCTTCTGCGGCTCCCACACAACTCAGTCCATAACTACTCGGCATCAGCAGTTCACAGGCTGATGGGTCTTTGGTGAGTCGGGCGTATACACGTATGCAACGAGCTTGTAACTCATCCGTTGTTGGGCGCATGAGAAGATCGATTGTGCGGAAAAGATCGCAATCACTTGCAGGTCGTTTTTCTTCAATCAGCTTTTCCGCAAGCTTCTCAGGAGATAGCCCAAGTTCATATCCCATAGCCCACAGACCGATGCCGTACGTTGCATAGAGTGCAAATGGGAGAAGGCAGAATCCAATAAGTCCGAGGAGAAGGCGTTTCATAAAACAAAGTGGGAATTTCCTACTCCTTTTTCAGAGCTCTCACCGCGACTTCACATGCTATGCGTATGTGATCACTTTGAATCTGTGAGCATGTATGAATATCACGCTCTCTTCTCGCAACCGATTCAAGACATTGATCGTGGAGAGGTGTAGATTCATTGAATTCATCACAATTTGATGCTTTCTCCACATAGAGAAATTTTGCCATTTCACAGCAACGGCGAGAAAAAGA
>JAKFXO010000038.1:3608-14880 GCA_021731345.1 Candidatus Peribacterales bacterium
GCTCTCTTCTCGCAACCGATTCAAGACATTGATCGTGGAGAGGTGTAGATTCATTGAATTCATCACAATTTGATGCTTTCTCCACATAGAGAAATTTTGCCATTTCACAGCAACGGCGAGAAAAAGATTCGTTCTTCCCACCGCATTCAGGCATCACTGGCTTGCTATTGCTATAGGGCTCCTTTGAGAAATCGAACCAGCATTGGCGAGAATTGGGCTTTTCAGCTGCGCCCAGACAACTCCAGCCATAGTCACTCGGCATCAGTAGTTCACAGGCTGAGGGGTCTTTTGCTAATTCGGCATACGTGCGAATACACTGAGCCCTTCTCATAGCTGTCGGTGGGCCAAAGATACTTGTATTGATGATTCTGCTGCACAATCTCACATTTTTTTCTTCGAATGCTTTTTCTCCAACCTTCCATCCTGGGGATGAAAAATCGTAACCTGTTACTCTGAGCGCTATTATTGCCATAATAAAGATAGTGCTAAACGACAGTATTTTTTTCTTGCTCATGTAGGAGAAGATATTAATCATAAAGGATTAGGCAAAGATAGAATCTGCAGGCGGGAAAAGGTCAATGTCATCATGAACATCTCCATTGTGTCGTGTAGTGATGCTTTTTGGCAGAGCAAAAAGATATTTTTTATCGTATGCGTCAAAGGCTGTTCTCGTATCAATCGTGATAATTCCTTCGTAGTAACCTCGAAAGACATTTCTTTGGAGATCAACAGTTTGCTGGTCAATTGGCGTGAGTATTCTATCAAGCCTTAGATTTTCAGGGACAGAGATGGGCGACAGACGTCCCAGATGCATGAGACTGATGAAAGTTTCCACAGGCAATGAATGCTCAGAAAGAGGGGTAAATGTGCCGCCGGGAGAATCGATCTGAAATGCAAGGTCTGCCGTGCCAGCCAATGCATTGTTTCCAGCACCTAGACTTCCCTCGATGGCTATTGAGTTACGAGATACGGAAGAAAAATTCATATCGCCAACCGTGAAGCCGCTGACGAGTGGAACATTTCCTGCAGGATCTAGGGCTACAAAAGCATTGATCTGAGCACCCTGCTTCTCGCTCATAACTTGTTGCGCCATTGCATATCCCACATATGTACCATGGCTATGACCAACAACATTGATGTTGGCTGGGTCAAAGCCCAAGCCTATCAACTGTGACCCAGCCCATGCCCCAACACCTTTAGTCCACGGTGCATCATTTCCAGACTTCAAAGTTGCATCTGCAGCTTCTTTCCAGCCGATAGTGACCACTTGCATACCTGGATATTCCTTAAGAACTTTTGCGGCTCTTTCCATAGCGCCTGTCTCATCGTCATCCATCCCATGCACCATCACCAACACTGGCTTGCTCGAATCAAGCTTACCAACGCCCCCGTTGTTTGGATCAAGATTGTAATCGGTTTTTCGTTTCACCTGATTATTTTCATCTGTATAAAACTCCGCCACCTTCATACTCACCGGCATGGTCAGATTGCTGCTCTCAATAGACACCCTCCCCACAATCTCCGCACTATTGAACCGTTGCACATTCATTTCCAAAGAAGGTGAGAATGTTGTTTGAGGTGGGGTGTTTCCGTAGTTTGTATGATCTCGTACCGTAATCGTGTACTCACCCGGTTGGAGAACAAGGCTGATAGATTCCCCTGACGTATTCGCACGATCGCTCGTGTAGGTTGTGTCTAGGTTATTGCCTGAAATCGAGAGAGAGAAATTTCGCTGGAATATCATGCCATTGATGCTCGCGAGGGAAGTCCCATCCACCCAGAAATTCGCCATCGTTTTCTGATTAATCTGAATCGTGCGTTCGATGGTGGATTGCGGAAGCATGACAAGCGTCTCAGGAGTGATCCTGCTACCGCCGTTTGTTAGTGTGAGCTGCTTCGAACCCGAGCTCGGAATTTGAGGTCCTACAAAATTTTCATCTACATTTTTACTAGCAACAAGAATCTTGTACGTCTGCTCCATCAACCCACCATTCGCTTTCGCCAATGCCGCTCCATGCAGATTCGAATTGCTTTGTTCCTTCTCTAGAATTGCACTGACAGACGCAACGGTGTCACCATTCGGTGTCGCCATCGCTACACTCCTCGCCGCATTATGTGCAGAAACTGCATCATTGAAGCGCGTCTGCTCCATTGCCATACGCTGTGAATCGCCGCTTTCCTGTGCGCTCACGAGACTGCGCATCGCAATGCGTAGCAGACGTTCTGTCATCGCCGGATCCGGCATCTGAGATGTATCCGTATTCGTCGCGACGATCTGCTCTGCCATCGCGGCAGCGTTTCCCATCGTCGGTGCTGTCTCTCCGCGGCCCACGAAGTATGCGACAGTCTCGCTTTGTGCCTGCTGCATCGCACTCGTCCAGTTCTTCATGAAATCCAAAAACTTTGCGCGGTTGCCTTCCGCCGTCATCACGCCACCTGCCGCACCGACCGTTCGGCCACCTTCCATCAGGATCCTGCCATCATGACCTACCACGACAAATCGTACGAAGCTCCTACCCTCACTGTCGACCATGGGTGTAAATGGCGTCACGAGTGAGCGACTCTCGCCACCCGCGAGCGTGCCTTGGTAACTGTATTGCAGCGTGTCCCAGCCGTTGACCCCGGCATTGCCCGAGTACACCTTCACCGTAAATCCTGCTGCACTGCCACCAGTGTTTGTAATCTGAGCCTTCGCCTTAAGGGTGCCGACTGCAACAGGGGAGCCCGTGTCGTACTGGAGTGCCGCACCGCTGTGCCATCCTGCACTTGGCCCTTGATTCATCGTCATGAGACTGATTGCGTCAACACTGATCCGTGCCTCTGGAGACGGCAAAGCTTCGGCCATGGATGGACCGGACTTTGTCAGTACTTCGTAATCGTAATTCTGGCCTACAGGCAAAGAAGGGCTGTAACCGGTGCCGTTTTTTACACGGATGCCGATTGTGAGGTTCTGACCTGTAGGAAATACCGTGATCGAATTCCCATCGATTCTGTAGAACTCCGAAGAAAGCGCACGGTTTTGACCTGACGCATCGACGTAACTTACGCCCTCGATCTCCGGTGCACCGCCGAACACTTTGAGGTTATAGACGTTGTAGGAGTGTGGGTCATAGTTCACTTGTGTGATGCCGCCAAATCCTCCGTAGGGGAAAGGGAATGTCGTCATGGTCGGTAGTGCCATCGTGGCATACAGTCCGTTTGTCTCAACGGAAAGGGCTGAAACATCTTTTGTCTCTGAAAGATTCGTCGTCACAGAAAGGTCTTTCAGCGAGACCGGATGACTCACTTCACCACGCAATGCTTCGGCGACGATGGCGCTTTCTCGATTAGCAAGATCAGGCCTGACACTACCGAAGAAGTGGTGCCTTGGCCCTGGATCCTGCCATTCATATAAATAGTTGGATCGGTACGTGCGCCTGTACTCGATGTACGCTTTTGCATCCTCACTGAGGATATCTGTGACGTTCTCGATCATCACGCCAGTGATGCCTGCGAGATTTTCGTAGGACACAACATCTCCTGATGACACCAATTGCTCCTCCAGTACGCCCGAGTCTTTCAGGAAAGACACGCGAAGTTGGTCAGTGGGCTGTGATGACGTAACGGTAAAGCTTGCACGAAGAACAGGAGAGGTAAGTGCACCGAAATCCAATGCGAGTGCTCGGCCAGTTTCTGTGATGACGCCTGTGCCTTCGATTGTCTGCGATGTCTGCTGCAGTGCGCTGATCGACGAGCCCTGAAGACCATGCACCGAGATCACTCCACCAAGCTCTGGCACCTGGAACGTATCGATTACTCTGGATGTATCACTATGGCTTCGGGTCGGAGAGGTGAGATCGATCTCTGACGCCACGAGCTGCAACTCTTCCATGTTCTGCTGCAACTGAGCCTGCATCGTCGGCGACAAGCTTTCGAGGCCTTCTGCAAAGACCTGACGCTCGATAGTGACATAGTCTTCGATGAGACCAAGCAGCGTGCTTGCCATCTGTTCTGCAGTCTCAGGATCCAATGTGTCGGCAATACTCGAAAGGTCTTTTGCCGCTTGCTGTAGGGCTAAAGCTCTCTCTGTGAGTGCGGCGATACGGTTAGTCTGTCCGCCGAGACTCCACGGTGCTTCTAGCGAGTCGATAGTGGTGGCAAGTGTTTCCTCAGTCGTATCAGCGTCTGTTACTTGTACATCACGAGTGACCGTTACTTCCACTGTGATCGATTTTAAGGTGACTCTGCCACTGTTTTGCCCACCATCGATTCTATCGACGAGATCACCTTGGAAATTAATTGTGGGAGCGAAGTCAAAATTCTTAATAGTACCATTCTCGCGAATGTAGTCATTGTCTTTCACGATCCGTAAAAACCCTTGAGTCGCAGCTTCTTTTTCTAATTCCACGGACAAAAGTTTCACTGATGAGTTGTCGAATCGGAACCAGAAACCCGTGCCGTCTAGCGGTTGCTGTACCGCGGAAATCCCTTGGCTATCAACGATCGTACCTCCCTGAAACCACATCGTAACCTGCCCCAAGCTTTCAATGGTCGTGGTCCACATTTCCGGCTTCACCCCTTGTGCCAGAGTACTGAAATCGATTGTGCGCGATTCTGTGACAGTTTCTTGCTGTGTCGTTTGGTTTGGAGTGGGTGGCACAGACGTTCGTTCTGGTTCCAGATATTTTTTCGTTTCTCTCGTTACCTGCACCCCCACTGTGATCGATCTCAAACCCACCCTTCCACTGTTCTGTCCACCATCGATTCTGTCGACGAGATCACCTTGGAAATTGATCGTCGGAGCAAAATTAAAATCCTTGACGATGCCATTCTCACGAACGTAGGCATTGTCTTTCACGATCCGCAAAAACCCTTGGGTCGGAGCTTCTTTTTCAAGTTCTACAGACAAGAGTTTTACCGACGCATTATCAAATTTGAACCAGAAACCGGTGCCCCCAAGCGGCTGCTGTACCGCAGAAATGCCTTGGTTATCCACCCTCGTACCTCCCTGAAACCACATCGTAACCTGCCCAAGACCCTCAATAGTCGTGGTCCACATTTCCGGTTTCACGCCCTGCGCTAGAGTACTGAAATCGATCTTCTTCGCTTCAGTCACGGTTTCCTGCTGGAGCACGTACACTCCATTCGCATCGATCATCCGGATCTCCGCTGGAGTGCCGGACATGAGCATTCGTGCTTCCAGATTCTGTACGCCACCAAGCGAGCGACGAGGAGAGCGCATCCGACGATTTTGTTCATCGTAACCACATAATTTTTTCAACGCGGTCACCGTTCGTTTCATCATGCTCTCCGCTTGAGCCTGAATATTCTGTTGCTCTACTTTCTCATGACGTTGACTGCCCTCAGTCTGTTGCCCACTTTCGGTGGGGATGATAACGGTGTCGATCTGACCAAACACTGCGTCTGCCGCTGTAGAGTCGATCTCTGTCTGGGGGGAGCCTTGTTTCATGGTTCTGAGGGGGAAAAGTGATGATCACATTCCACGCCTCATGAGGCTTTGTAGGCAGGTCAGTCCAGGGATGCTTTTGTCGGTACGTCGACTTTTTGGCTTACAGAAGGGTTCATACGCGTTCTTGTCCGACAAAGAACATCGGCATTTCTGTCACTTTGGTATCATTTGACAACATATAAATTATATTGGCCTATAACACCCTCTAGCATCCTCAAAACCCCGTTTTTATGCTACAATACTAAGATTTATCGCACGCATAAGAGGAAAGCGTACGCGTGAAAAAAATAACCCACACAAACATGAATCAGGATCACACGACACCGAACAAGAAAAATCATCACGTCATTGTGGCGATGATTGTCGTGTGTATCGTGATCGCTCTTGCGCTCATGCAGTCGCTCGTTGGTGCTGCTGGAAGTTTCATGACTCGCAAAGATGTTGTCGTCACTGCTGTCACCAAGACGCAATCTTCATCATCGTCTGCCGTGGCATCATCTGCTGAAGCAAAGCCTGTCACGGTGCTCAGGGAAACGACGACTCGCGTTGCAGGATTTTTCGGTGTTTCGTCGTCCACATCGTCCGTGAAGACAGCGACTCCGGTGAAGGTCGTGACCAAGCCACTCTCAAAAGCGCTCACGATCAGAAACTTCTTCTCGGTTGTCGGAAAGCCACAAAATGGCCAGGTGCTGATGTACATCAACGGTCGTCTTGAGTGGCAGGACATTGTGACTGCTGCGATGAGCGCCGATGCAACGGAAGGCAGCGTGCACGTCAGCGGTCGCGGCAGAAAGCCGATCTATCCAATCAACGGAAGTGAGGCGCTTCATTCCGCTGCTGGCGGCGGTACGTCTCCTGAGCGTCACTACGGCGGCGGAGGTGGCAATAACTCCAACACGGATACGACGGGTGGCACGACGACGAATGTCACGAATAACTATACGACGTACAACACGACAGGCGGCAGCGGCAGTGCAACGTTCATCGGTACAACACCGGTGACGTCCTACAACGGACAGTTCACATCCGGACTCAAGACTGGTTACGACGCAGCAAACACGATCTGCGCAGCTGCCTACACCGGAAGCCACATGTGTCGTACAGATGAAATTTTGGACACGATCGCGACGAAAGATATTTCGACATTGTTCTCCGGTATCGCTGATGCGTGGATTGCGGAAGGTCCTCCAGGATTCACCGCAGACTCCAACGACTGTCGTGGTTGGACATCCAGCAACCTCGCGCACCTTGGTCCGTGGTGGGATTTCAGCACATCGGGCGGTGGCATCGGATACCTCACAAACTGCTCGACTACAAAACCAATTGCGTGCTGCAAAGTGCAGTAATCACCTCATATTCCCATACACACAAACCTCACATCTCTGGCTCAAAAAACTATGATCCGCCTCATCGGCGGACTCATGGTATTTGGACTCTCGATGCCGGTGGCGACTGCGCTCACGCCATCGTACGTGACTGACCCGACAAGCTGTCCGTCCTCTGATTCGCAGTTCCCGGGACAGAACTGTTCGAGCGGCCTCGATATCTGTGGTGTTGATACATCCACCGTGACTGATGTCACACAGTGTTACGACAACTCTACGATCTCCGCTCCGGGTGGATCCGCAACATCAAACACCCTCTATACAGGAAGCCTTGGTGGAGGTTATATCTTGGACTGTTTTGCCGATGCAGATGCAGCCGCGCCATTCTGTGACAACAACGGTGCATGGCTCTGTAACCGCTCCAGTACGTGTTATACGACGAAGCAGCGCGACACGACGTGTACCGCTCCGGGAGTGGCTTCTTGTGGAAGCTGCCGCAGCGGATATCAGGACTGTGGAGGTGATGACGCCTGTGAAGTACAGACTGGTACGACGAACTACCCAACTGGTGCGAACAACAACTATGCAGGGTCCTGTGGTGTGCAGTGTGACAGCGGATACTCCGACTGTGACGCGTCTGGTGCTGGCTCTGGAAACGGTTGTGAAATTCAGGCGAATGCCGCATGTACCACAGCCGACGGTGCAGCGGGTACGTACATCGGATGTTCCTGTGTACCGACGAAGAGTTATTTCCAGACTGGAACGCGCTCGACGTACTCCACATCAAACCCACTACTCTGGGGACGCCAGCTCAACGGCACAGGAATGCTCATCAGTTTTGCAAACAAAGTTGGTGAGATGTTTGCAGTCTACAACTCGGGTGCTGTGAAGATCGGTAATTTCACCGCTGGAAGCGGTACAGGAGCTGGAACCATTCGTTGGACGGGTGCAGATTTTGAGGGTTATGACGGTTCTACATGGATCAGCATGACGGGCGGTTCTGCTGGCGGTCTTACGATCCTCAGTGGTGATGCTCGCTACGTCCGCAAAGCAGGTGACACCATGACTGGTTCACTCATCGTGCAGGCGACGATGTCCGGTCGCCACCTTATTGTCTCTCAGACGGCATCGTTCTCCGGCGCATTGATTGCAGCGGGGAACGCTACCGTACGCGGAACTCTCTCCGGTTCCAGGCTCGTTGTCTCCGGTCACACGAATATTTCTGGAACATTGCTTGTACTCAACGGCATCACATCACGTAGGACGATCTCCGGTGCGAACCTCTATGCATCCGCGTCCATCTCCGGTGCACACCTTTATAGTGCGACCACATTCGGCGGTGCAGGGCTCGTAAGCTGTAACGGCGCAACACAGAAACTGATGTACAACTCCGCGACGAAGAGATTTGAGTGTGGAACGGACCTAAATACCGGCGGGGGATCAGTCTCTACCGGAAGCGTCCTCCTTATAGGTGATGCTCGTTACGTGAAGAAGTCAGGTGACACGATGACGGGTGCTTTGATTGTGCAGGCATCTATCTCTGGTTCCCGCCTGGTTATTTCGGGTCATGCCTCAGTGTCCGGTGCTCTTCTCGTCAAAAATAACATTACGACTCTCGGAACTCTCTCTGGCTCTAACCTCACGGTGTCTCGCAGTGCATCGATCTCCGGAACGCTCATCGTCAAAACAGGAATCACATCCAAAGGCTCTGTCTCCGGTTCTACGATTGACGGCTTTGGCTTGGGCTCTTGTAGCGGTGCAACCCAGAAGCTTCTCTACAACTCTGCAACGGACAAATTTGAATGTGGAACGATCACAGCCGCTGGAACATTCTCCACTGGTAACGTCCTCACCATCGGTGACGCTCGCTACGTGAAGAAATCTGGTGACACGATGACGGGTGCACTCGTCGTCAATATTTCAGGTGGCGATCTCAATACCGTTGGAATCAAAGTTATCAATACCCTCTCCGGAGCCCAGCTCCATGCGGAAAGACTGCTTACGTCTTCTGGCATGATCGTTGGCGAAAGTGGAGCGATTCTCGATGGAGGAACATTCTACGTTGATGCCGGAAACAACCGTGTCGCGATCGGCAAAACAAATGCCAAATCGACGCTCGATGTTGTTGGTTCTATCTCTGGTGCATCACTGACTCTCAGTAATCTCCGTGGTTGTGACACGATCGACACTGATGCAAACGGCAACCTAACGTGTGGAAGCGACCAATCTGCTGGTTCTGGACTTGATCAGAATACTGCTGATGCTCGTTACGTGCGCAGATCCGGAAGTACGATGACTGGTGTTCTCGTCATCGATATCACCGGAGGAAACCCGACAACACTCGGACTCAATGTCAGAAACACGATCTCCGGTTCACGCCTTCTCGTTTCTGGCCACGCGAACATTTCTGGCGCTCTCCTTGTCAAAAACAACATCACGACTCTTGGCACTCTGTCTGGTTACAACCTCACGGTGTCCCGCAGCGCATCGATCTCCGGAACACTTATTGTAAAGACCGGTATTACGTCGAAGGGCTCAGTTTCAGGATCTACGATCGATGGTTTCGGTCTGGGCTCCTGTAACGGTGCGACGCAGAAACTTCTCTACAACAGCACCACTGATAAATTCGAATGTGGAACGATCACGGCAGCTGGAACATTCTCTACCGGTAACGTTCTCACGATCGGTGATGCTCGCTACGTCAGAAAGTCCGGTGACACGATGACAGGTTCGCTCATCGTGCAGGCAACGATGTCGGGTCGCCACCTTATTGTCTCTCAGACAGCTTCCTTCTCTGGTGCCATCATTGCGGCATCGAACGCGACTGTAAAAGGAACACTCTCCGGTTCACGCCTTGTTGTCTCTGGACACGCGAACATCTCTGGAACATTACTCGTGCTGAACGGCATCACATCCAAACAGACTGTCTCTGGATCTAACCTCTACGCTGCCAAATCCATCACCGGTTCTCACCTCTACGTTGCTCAAACTTTCGGCGGAGCAGGCCTCGCAGACTGTGACACTGCAGGTACCAGCAAGCTGCTCTGGGACTCAACAACCAAGCGCTTCTCCTGTGGCACAGATAGCAATGCAGGAACCTTCGGGACAGGAAATGTTCTCACGATTGGTGATGCTCGTTACGTAAAGAAATCTGGTGACACGATGACCGGTTCACTCATTGTGCAGGCTACGATGTCTGGTCGTCATCTGATTGTCTCTCAGACTGCAACCTTCTCTGGTGCTGTCATCGCAAAGACAAACGTGACGGTGAAGGGCACGCTTTCGGGTTCGAGACTCGTTGTGTCCGGCAATACGAACATCTCCGGAACACTCCTCGTCCTTAACAATATTACGTCAAAGGCCACGGTCTCTGGATCCAACCTCTTTGCCTCTAAGTCTATCACCGGTTCTCACCTCTATGCAGCACAGACATTTGGTGGCGCAGGACTCGCTGACTGTGACACAGCAGGAACCAGTAAGCTTCTCTGGGATGCCACGACGAAGCGCTTCTCCTGTGGCACGGATCAGGACACCAA
This sequence comes from Candidatus Peribacterales bacterium, assembly GCA_021731345.1. Taxonomy (GTDB): domain Bacteria; phylum Patescibacteriota; class Gracilibacteria; order Peribacterales; family Peribacteraceae; genus JAGORY01. Next base: position 13,919 of record JAKFXO010000038.1, read on the forward strand.
CACCACCTACACAGCAGGCCAAGGCCTCACGCTCAACGGCACGTCTTTCCGCTTGAGCGACGCATTCTCCGGCACATCACTCACGGTCTACGGCACCATGTCCGGCTCCCGCCTCGTTGTGTCTGGCCATGCCAACATCTCTGGCTCTCTCCTCGTAAAAAATAACATTGTCGCTCGTGGCGCTATTTCCGGTTCCTCACTCTTCGGCTTCGGTCTTGGCGACTGTAGCTCGAGCAGCAAGAAGCTGACGTACAACAACTCGACAGGTAAGTTCAGCTGTCAGGACGACCTCACTGCTGCATCCGGCCTTGAATATGCCACTGCCCGCGACATCTTCGTGAACCAGTCTGGCGACACGATGACGGGTGCGCTTGTTGTTGATGTGACTGGTGGCAATCCTTTGACTCTAGGTCTCAATATTAAAAATACTATCTCCGGCTCTCGTCTCATCGTCTCCGGTCACGCAAACATTTCGGGCTCTCTTCTCGTCAAAAATAATCTCGTTACGAGGGGCGACTTCAATATGTACGACAGCGCGGATAACAATCAGATGCGTTTGTATAGCTATGGAACAAGCGGATTTGAGATCGACTTGGTCGGATCGAACGTTGGTACGTTCGCATTCAGCAGTGACCTCTCCGTTGGTGTAGGTACTCAAACTCCAAAAGCCCAATTTGGTGTTCTAGGTACTATCTCCGGTTCTCGTTTGAGCATCAGCAATAACGCCAATATCTCCGGAGCCCTCCTCGTCAAAAACAACATCACGTCTCTCGGAACTCTCTCCGGTTATAACCTGACAGTGTCTCGCTCTGCCTCCATCTCTGGCACGCTCATCGTCAAAACAGGAATTACTTCGAAGGGCTCAGTCTCGGGTTCTACGATCGACGGTTTTGGTCTTGGCTCTTGTAACGGTGCGACGCAGAAGCTTCTCTACAACGCTACGACTGACAAATTTGAATGTG
>JAKFXO010000018.1 GCA_021731345.1 Candidatus Peribacterales bacterium
GACCTGCTGCCAACTGCGTCGGTGCGGCCGTAGGTTCTGTCGGCGGTTCAATCACGGCGGAGGACGGCATTGAGGCAGAATTTCCTGCTGCAGAAAGGGGAGCGCCAGTTGGCGTCAGATTATTTGACTGACGCAGATTGAGTAGCCACACCGGCAGACTGCCACCTCCACCGGATTCCGCATTGGTATGGGTGGCGTCTGCGAACACCCAATTGTCGTTATTGCCCGAGTCAGTGCAGCTGTACGAATCACAGCTCAGCTCAATCCCACCCGAGGCATCGGAGTCCTGCACATCGAGATAGCGCAGCTGCTTCGAACCAGTTACATTCAGGAACGCCGAGGCACCTGCGAGGGAAGATCGTACCCTGAGAAGGTGGGCAATATTATTTCCCAACAGAGACAGGTAATTTTCGATAGTCTGCGTCGTGCCGGCCGCAATGGTGAGGGTTGCCGTAGCGGGGCTAGCGACGATTTTCTGCAGGGAATTGAACGTCGTCGAACCACTGAGTGTCTGGTCGAAACCATCGAGAGTGACGATGCCGGTACTGATGTTGTTATTGCAGTTAAACGTTGCCGCAGCCTTTTTCAGCCAGTCCCCGGAGACATACAGGAATGTCGGAGCCGTGACAGTTCCTCCTGTCATGGTGAGCGATCCATTCACATCGACGGTGCCCGATGCTCCGGTGAATGAGCCGCCTCCGACCGTGAGTCCGCCGTTGAAGGTCTGTGTTGCCGTCGATGTCTGGTAGCTGCCGCCGAGTACCTTCGCAACGCCGCTGACTGCGACCGTCTGTCCGGCGGCTTGGAACGTCCCGGCCTGTACGCGCATGTCTCCCCCAACCGTCAGGGAACCAGAAGGAGACCATGTGCCCCCTGTTTTGGCGAAGGCGAGGTTGTAGTAGGCATTGCCTGCTGCGAGCGACGAGTATGTGGACGTACCATTGTACTCGACCGTTCCGGAGTTCGCATCGTTCGTGACATTCTGTAGTTGTGTCGATGCGCCATGCAGGGTCAGTGTGCCATGGTTCGACAGTGTTCCGCCGTCGTTGAGTTCGAGTGGCACAGCCCCCAGCGTGAGCGTTGCTCCAGTGGCGATGCTAAGAGAAGCTCCGGAAAGACCTACTGTAGCGACTGGCTGATTGGCGGTACTTGCAATAGTGAGCCGGGTATACGGATCGGGGACGGCATTGATGTCCCAATTTGCTGCAGTGTCGGTGTTGGTTGAACTGCTGCCATCCCAGGTGGCAGACGTGTGTGAGCCGTTTCCGAGTGCCGTGATCTCGTCCAGACTGAGCGTCCGTTTATAGATTCGTACTTCGTCAAGTTTTCCGCCGAACAGTTGGGTCTTTACGCCGCTCTCTTCGTATGTCCCGATCAGCAGGTTTCCGCCAATGGTCGTGTAGCTCGTAAGCGACTCAGGGAGCGTTTGCGTGCTGCGAAGACTGACGTTACCGAGCGTGCCTCCATAGAACTTGATGGTCGTGCCTTGCACCGTGATCGCTACGTGATTCCACGAATTTGCCGTCGGAGTCCAGCCGCTATAACGTAACGCTCCGCTCGGCCCACCATTTCTGTGGTAATACCAAGTCAGTTCGCCTGTAGTATCCCGAAGCAACATGTCGTAATTGACGCCCCCGCAGCAATCCTCAGCCCCTTTCTTCACCACGATCAAATCGTACAATCCTCCGCCGAGACTTGTCGGGTAGATCCACGCCGAGAGTGTCAGCTCGCTCGTGACATCGAGTGTCGAGTGATTTGCGACGGTGACGTACTGTGACGTGCCATTGAGGCTCAAGGAATGTGAATTGCTGAAGGACGTGCCGGGCACGCTCACCGAGTATGGTGCACTCCCACCGATTGTTCCGACGCGGCCCCCTCCTGAGGCATCGTCCGTCGAATTATCAAACTTCCAGTAGCCGACCATCGAGTCTGTGGAAGGGGCGGCGTGCACTACGGCTGGAAGCAGAATGATCTGCAGGCTCAATAGAACGGTGAGTACAAAAAAAGGTCGCATCGAGCCTGATATCAACATGTGCCGTACTATACGTCGTATGCGTCAGCAGCGCAAGAAACGCATTGCGCAATTGTCAGTAATGCGATAGAATATTCATAAACACATACCCCTTCTTTCCGTGCCATTCTGGCAATTATCGAGCGGCTATCGCGGTGCTCACTGTCACTCAGCATCGTGGGCGTTTGCAATCGGGACCTTTGTCGTAGTGAGCGCGATTGTGCTGTGCAAGCCCGGTTTTGCCGAAGCTGCATCATTCACATTCTCTTCACAGTCCGGTGGTCCGAATATGACAACCGACGTTGTGTTTGCAGATCTAAATGGAGACGGATATCCAGACTACGTAAGCGCCGATACGTCGATGCAGGTATTCTTGAATGACGGCGCTGGAGGTTTTCCCGTCTCTCCTTCGACAACGGTAGGCGGAACGGTGGGCGCACTTGGAGTGGCCGATATGGATGGAGACGGCGATCTTGATCTCGTACATGGATCGCAGATCATCGCCACTCCCTCCCAGCATGTGACTATCAGCTGGTACGAGAATGACGGCGCGGCGAATTTCAGCCTTGCGACTTCGTACGATATCCTCCTCACGCATCCATCGCCGCAAACCGGCGTCAACAATCTCGTTCCCTTCGACGCGGATGCCGACGGCGACACAGACTTGCTCGTTATGACCTATGAGGCCGAAGGCCCCGACCTTTTCCTCAATGACGGTACGGGCCAGCTATCGGCTGCCACCGGTCTGTCCCTTCCGAGCTATAAAGCGAGCGGCTTTGCGGTCGCGGATTTCGACTCAGACGGCGATCTGGACTTCATTGTCAGCGACCTAACAGGATTATTTGACCAACATCGGTTCTTCCGCAATGAAGGAGAGGGAACTTTTACAGATGCAGCGGAGGTTGATGCTGGCCACTGGTTGGGCAACCTTCCGGTGGGAGACTTCGATGGTGACGGTGACATCGACTTGCTCGGAGGCACTGTCGACAATGACGTCATCAAACTCCTGCGAAATGATGGATCGGGAAACTTCACCGTCAGCGGTACAATCGGGGCGCCAGGCGGAGGTATCTCATGGAAGCATGCCATTGTTGATCTGGACAATGACGGGACACTTGACCTGCTTTTGAAAGCGGCTGATGGCTACATATTTGTGTGTCCAGAGATGCTTGTCTGCAGCCAGTATGTACTGGTCTCTCAATATAGTCGCACTGGAATTGCAGCTGCGGATATCGAAAGGGACGGCGATGTTGATTTTGTGATTGTTGGCCCTTCAGGGTACAACGAACACTATGTAAATGATCAGGCCGCGACTATTCCGAACGGCGACCCCACGGCAGTGTCGGCGGCCTCTACGTCTGTGACGGTAGAAACGGCGTCGACCACGGCGACGGTACGCCTCAGTTGGGGGTCTGGGTCGGATGCGATCACGCCTACCCGACTCTTGCAATACGCAATCCGCGTCGGGACGACTCCGGGTGGCAATGACATCGTTGCCGGCGCGAGTGTGATTCCGCCGTGGAGCGCAGTCCTACGTCCGAACGGACAAAGCCGGACGCGGCTGCTTCGAGATTTGGCCTGCGGACTGTCGTACTACTGGTCTGTAGGCACCATCGATACCGGTCACCGAACCTCATGGAGTGCGGAAAGGAGTTTTACATTGAATACTGGATGTCAGCTCCCATTGGAATCATCGGGAACGCCCGGTGGGGGATTTGCATATTGGCTACTGAGTCAAAAAAAGTCGTTACTGAACGGTGGGACATCCGCAGACGAAATGAGCGACATCAGTGTCTCCGCCTTTCTCGATATCACGGGAGATGGAATTCGATCGCCCCGCGAGCAATTGCTTCTGAAGCCGTTTACGGTGTCGGTCAGCGGAGCAACAGTGCAGGGACAGCACTTCACAGTGTCCCAAGATTTCAAGGGAGGCGACACGTTGCGTGTCAAAGTCCCGCTGTCATCCAAGGATGGCTACACCATTCAGTTGTTTTCCGGCAGCTTGGCCCATGGTCTACACGGGACGGGACCCTTGGTGCAAACCGGTGTTGTCATATCACGAGGTTCTGGGGCATTGATTACATTTGCGTTGGCGCCAACTGAACTACTTCGTTATCGGCCTTGTCTGGCAGTTGGTGAAAGGAAAACCACCGAGCGTGACGGAACGGATGCGGAGATATTTCTTCAGCGTCTTGAGAACAGTTTTGGAGAACGAGTTGCTGCAGAAGCAATTGGTAGTTCGGGCCTCACGACGCGACGAGAATTCCTATCCTTGCTCGCAAAGGTGCACTGCCTTGAGGCCGACTCCAATTCAAAGCGATATCGCAACATTCCACGACTCATTGATCTGACTCTGCAGCTTGGCACGTCCGATTCGACTTTGATGTGGACGCTGATTCGCAATCGAATTCCGGCAGTGCGCAAAACACTATTAGGGCCAGCGGCTGATCTCGATAGTCCCATTTCTCGTGAAGAAGCTATTCTCGCAGTGGCTGCCGTGGTTCACCCTCCAATACCCAATGGTATTGCTGAGACAACTCCACTGCCGCATGACTTGAGCATCGACGACCCATTTGCGACAACCTTTGCCGCCTTGAAGTCCATCGGGGTGAGTAGTAGTGGACTGGAGAAAACGTTTGGAAAATCGCAGGGACTGACAGCAGGTGAGTCGGCGGAGCTACTGGCTCGATCAGCTCTACGATCTGGTGTCGTGGAACTTCTGCCGCGTCTCTCTGAACCACGGCGTGAGTTTATCGGACGGAAAGTCGACACGTTCCTTTCTGTATTGCCAAAACTGCCGATAAACCCTTGCCTAAAAATAGATGCGAGCAGAGCGTCCAACGTTTGGTTCACGGATCTTCCGCCAGGCGAATCTCTGGAACATGAAATCAATGGGCTGCTTCAATTTTTCATTGAACGCGATGGTCGAGCAATGTGGCTGTTGACAGGAACGACGAGAACGACGGAATTTGGCGTGACATCCGGCCGGAGTCCCTTGCGACTTGATGAGCCTGTTAGTCTCCTGGAGTTGGTCAGATCGGCATTGATTCTGAATTGTCTTCCTCCAGCCTCGGTAGCAGAGTCTCACGGTGCAGTCGTTCGAGCTGCAGAAGCCGCAACTGCGGAGCAACGCGTCGCGCGAGATCGAGTGAGCAATCTCGCACGCGATGCATCGCTTGCTTCGAGACTCATGTATAGAGCTCAAGATCATATCAGAGAATTTGACTTGTCGCTCTTCACATATGCTCCCGAACTCCTGAGAGCTGACGTCGTTCGTCCATCTGAGCCATACTCACTCGACGACGCTGCTTCTTTTTTATCATCAAGTATTCTCAACGGCGCCGTCAAGCAGGGTGTGATGACCCCGCTCAATGCTGAAAACTACGTGCAGGTTTTGCGAGCGGCAGTTCTCAAAGACCTCATAGCCTACAATCCGATTCAGATGAGTGTCAGCACCGCACAGGTAGCATTGACACGCCGCCAGCTGATGCACTTCCTCAATGTCGTTACAACACAAGAATTAGAAAAGGTGCTGATCGATCCTGAAACATTGCCACTCGGTCAGATTTGGTGGGATCGATTGGGGAATTAGCTCTTATCGTAGACCGAGCGTGCGTAAACCGAACACTACACTGATGGATCGATCGCATCATTCAGGAATTGTTACCGGTCGACGACGAGATAGCTTAGATCGGAAATCACCGAGGTTCCAAGGGCCGATGCATGGCTGAACCAGATCGACTTCGGCGACGGCATCTGTGCCCCATGTTTCAACCTGAGCGATAGGCTTACCAGTTTGATCGAAGATCGCTGAGATGATACATTCATCTTTCGGTTCCATGTCGTACTTCGCGTGCAACATAACTGTTTCCGGCCGCGAAGCTCTGCATAGTACTGAACGAACATTGGATAAGTATATCGACGGCGAAGAACCAATACCCTGGCGTGCGCCGAAACACAAACTCCGGGTGCCCGTCATATTTCTAGTGACGTCGGCAATCCGTGGTACGATCACCGCTGATCGTGCAGAGTGTTTCAAACGCAAACTTCGGCCCGCTGATTGCTTACCTCGTTCCGGGCGCAACTGCTCTGTGGGGGTTCAGCCGATTCTCCGCGCCGCTACGATCGTGGTTTGCTTTCACGGCAACGGCAAGCACCTTCTCCACGGGTAACGTTCTCACGATTGGTGATGCTCGTTACCTCCGCCGCTCCGGCGGAACGATGACGGGTGCACTCACTATTACCAAGGGAGGTGGTTACTACACCGGAGTGCTTCTCAACGTCAGAGGTACGATCTCCGGTCAGGCTCTGACCATTATGGGTAATGGCCAGTCCACAGGTGCTCTCATTCTCCAGAACGGTGGTATGACCATTAGCAAGATGACGACCAATGGTCTCAAGACCACACTCTTCTCGGTTGATGGAATGGGCTTGAACCAGCTTGATGGAGGCGCCTTCTTCGGTCGTGTTGGCCTGAAGCAGGGTCAGTGGAACTTGGCATCATCCGGTGCAACGACATGGATTGCTCGTGACTCTTCTCGCAGCTGGAACAGCATTGCTATGAGTGCTGATGGTCGCTTCCAGACTGCAACGCTGAGCTCCGGCAATATCTACACATCGAATGACTTTGGTGTGTCGTGGACATCGAGAGACTCTTCTCGCTCCTGGATCGCTGTTGCTATGAGTAGTGACGGTAAGATTCAGGCTGCAACCGTCACGTCGGGTAACGTCTACGTGTCCACTGACTATGGTGTGACATGGACTGCACGTGGTACCTCGCAGCCATGGGGTTACATTGCCATGAGCAGTGATGGAAAAATCATCACGGCAACTATCGAGGGTTGTGGAAAATACACCTCAACAGACTACGGTGTGACATGGCCTCCTGTTCCGGGCGCCGCCCATCGGACAGTCTTACCGGTGTTGCTATGAGCCGCGACGGTAAGATCCAGACCATTGTCGGTGATGACATCACGGGTAATTACCTCTCAAGAAACTACGGTCAGTCATGGATTGCACAGAATGATGGCTTCTCACGCATGTTTGTTGCCATGAGCAGCGACGGACGTTATCAGCTCAGTGGTACGTACGGCGGAACGCTGTGGACGTCCTCTGATTACGGAGCAACCTGGTCTAGCCGTGATGCGACTCGTCTCTGGAAGGCTGGTGCTATGAGTAGCGATGGACGTGTGCAGATTGCCGCTGTCGACGGTGGCAGAATCTATCGCTCGGATAACTACGGTGTCTCCTGGGCTCCAACTGACTCCAACCGTTCATGGACTGCAGTTGCCATGAATAGCGACGGCAAGGTTCAGTCTGCCACTGTCTCATCCGGCAATATCTATACGTCGTACGGTACGTCGTACGAGTACGGTAACGTTGCTATCAATACGAGAGTTGCGTCCGGAGCTCTCACGGTTCTGCAGCCAAGCGATATGACAGGCGCCTTTATCTCTGTCAGTAGCACGACAAACAAGAGCCCAGTCCTCGTCCTCGAGAACAACCGTATCAGTACGCAGTCGCCACACATCATGTTCGGTTACAACGGCACGTTCGATGTCACGATGCGCCGCAGCGCTGTGAACACGCTTGCGATCTCCGGATCCGTCATCGTGGAGAACACGCTCACCGTTCAGGTCTACGGTGCTGCTACTGCTACGACTGTCTGTCGTACGGGTACTGGAATGCTCGCTGCATGTTCATCCTCACTCCGTTATAAGGAAGATGTGCAGGACCTTGATATGGGCCTCAACACTATTCGTCAGATGAACCCAGTGAACTTCAAGTGGAAGGAGCGTGACGAGCGTGACTTCGGTTTCATCGCTGAAGAAATGGAGGCAATCAACCCGCTCCTTGTTGAGTACGACGCTCAGGGACAAGTGCAGGGTGTAAAGTACATGCAGCTGTCTGCCATTCTCACGAATGCAGTACAAGCTCTCGATGCTCGCCTCCTCGGTATCACGAATGACTCTGGTTCCATCCTCCACGCTCGTGATCTCATCACATCATCCGGCAGCTTGCGTGTTGTTGGTATGGGTACGTTCGGTAGCGGCATTCTCCTGAACACGATGTATACGAATGGCGCTCAGGATGTCCTCACGGTGAAGTCCAATGTTGGCGGTAGCGGCAACACCGTCTTCCGCGTCAACGCCTCCGGCGCCGTCTACTCTGATAGCACGTTCAACAGTCAGGGCGCCGACTACGCAGAGTGGTTCAAGGTTCCGGAGAACAACTTGCAGCCAGGCGACCTCGTCTGTGTGGACGTCTTGCAGGACAACTCGGTTCGTAAGTGTGCTCGTGCGGGTGATCCAAATCTCATGGGTATCGTCTCCACCAACCCTGCGTTCATCGGTAACAACTTGAAGGGTGCTGATGGTATGAAGGGTGTCACGGGTTACGCTCTCGTCGGTCTCATCGGTCAGGTGCCTGCCAAGGTTAGCCTGGAAAACGGTGTCATTCGCCCAGGTGATTCTCTCACATCTGCATCTGTTGCAGGCTTTGCTCGCAAGGCTAAGGCAGGGGAGTCCACGGTCGGTGTCGCACTCGAGGGTTACGACGGTAACGACAAAGCAGTCATCAATGTGTTGATCTCTCGCCGCAACCAGTCGCTCACCGTAGAGACCGTTGAACAGAAGGTCTTGGATTCCATTGCTGAGATGAACCTGTCTGATGAAATCCAGCAGATGGTGCAGTCCGTCTCTGAAAACTTGGATCTTGATGACCGCGTATCCGCAGCACTGGAGTCCGAGTTGCAGTCTCTCGATCTGTCTCTCCAGATCAACGCTGCGATCGACAACCGTCTCTCTGGCGCAACACTCACAGCAGGTTCCCTCACACCTGAACAGATTTCACTCATCGCTTCCGCAGTACAGGCTATTGCCACGAACTCAGGCAGCACTGTGAATAATGATGCTATTGCGATGATCGGCGGTTTGTCCGCTCGTGTCCTCAGGCTCGAAAGCGCATTCTCTGGTTCGCTCCTCCATGCAGCTGCCGCTGACTTTGGAACGCTCTCTGTTCGTGGCACCGCCACATTCGGTAGCGGTATGACGGTCGTCGGAAACTCCACCATCGGTCCGATCTCCATCTCTGGTACAGGTGTCACCATCGGTTCACTCGTGTCCTCTGGCTCACTCAAAGTTATGGGTCCGATCACCGTTGCTGGTCTCGCAGAATTCCTTGGTGACGTTCACATCAAGGGTGAGCTCAAAGTGAGCAACCGTCAGGCAGGATTTGCGGTCATCGCAAAGACTGGCACCTCTGTCACTGTCGTCTTCCAGACTCCGCTCACCGGCACGCCTGCTGTGAACGCAACACCGCAGGGCAGAGTGGGTAGCGAGTGGTGGATCGAGAACAGCTCGATGACCGGCTTCACACTCCGCGCTGCAATGCCTGTTGTCACTGATGCTCGCTTCAGCTGGACTGCTCTCTCCTCAGAGGACCCAACGACAGTCTCAGGAGCTGCTGCATCCTCTACTCCTGCGCTCACTCCTTTCCCTGTAAACGCTCTGAACCAGCCTCTGTCCTCTGACGCTGTCTGGAATGGCTGTATCCAGGGTCACCCAGTGCTTGACTCCGAAGGTCACCCACTTAGCTGCGCTCGTTACCACGACGGTTTTGTCTGGCAGCATCCTGACCTCAATATCTTCTTCACCTACAACCCAAACAACGAACCTCCAATCCTCATCCTCCCAGAGGGATATGTTGCAACGCCAACTGAGGCCGCATCTTCTTCGTCCTCCTCGGTTTTCTCGTCTGAGTCATCCTCAGAGTCCTCCGTGAGCTCCTCATCTTCCAGCGAATCTTCCGAATCCTCCTCAGCATCATCAGAGTCTTCTGTAAACTCATCTGCTTCTAGTGAATCTTCTGTGAGCTCTTCCACTTCATCTGAAGCCTCCAGCTCTGCCCCATCTGAGCCAGAAGCTCCTGCTGAGCCTCCAACGGAAATCACGCCACCAACCGAGTCCGCTGACCCCGCTCCGGCACCGACGGACGGCGAGTAGCATCCGTGCGTAGAAACGTCGGGCTCGCTATAGTGCGAGCACGTTCTTCTTTCTGTGAAAACTCTCTCCATTGTCATCCCCGCGTTTAACGAGCAGGACCGACTCCCGGTTACCTTGTCGGCTATCAAAGCTGCATGGGATGCAGGCAGGATGCCTGGACTCACGTTGTCTCAGGTCATCGTTGCTGATGACGGTAGCTCGGATGGCACAGTTGCAGCGGCAGAATCATGGAAAGGGAAGCTACCCATCGATGTTGTCGCGCTGAGTAAAAACACCGGCAAAGGCGCAGCAGTACGAGCAGGTATGGCGCGCGTTACCTCTGAGCTTGCACTCATGTATGACGCAGATGGAGCTGCGCCTATTACTGAAGTGAACAAGTTATTGAAAGCGATGGACGGGGGAGCGGATATCGCCATTGGCTCACGCGTGATGGATCATGAAAAATCACTCGTAACGATGCGTTGGCATCGCCGCATCATCGGTCGTGTGTACCATTTTCTTGGTTCTTCACTTGTTCCCGGTATTCGGGATACTGCGTGCGGCTGCAAACTCTTTCGTGCCGACATTGCAAAAAAACTTTTTGCAGAGCAACGCGTCGATCGCTTCGCATTTGATATCGAAGTTCTCGCACTTGCTCTGCGTCATGGGTACAAAGTCGCCGAAATTCCCCTCATGTGGACAGCAATCCCAGAGTCAAAAGTGCGCATTATTCGTGATGGACTTGAGATGTTTTGGTGCTTGATCATGCTCTATTCAGGGTCATTTCGGTATCGTTCACGCTGACATTACGACGCATCGAAAATGCTTTCAGCGCAAGTGTGCTGTTTTGCAAACGCCGAATTGCGGTTCTACACTGCGTCCGTCCTTTTCACCTTCTTATTCTATGAACAAGAAATTACTCACAATCGTTCTGATCGTTGGTCTTGCCATTCTTGCCGTCGCTTTCTACAAGCGCAGCATGACGCTTGCTACCGAGCTCAAGAAGCTCACAGTCATGAACGAACAGCTCCAGACTGGCAATAACCCAGAGAGCATCGCTGAAGCAGCAGCTATCATCGAAAAAGTTCGTAAGCACATCGAAATTCCATCCGATGTTGAGCCGACCGTCGCAACAATCGTTGACGTCGACGCACTCAAGTCGAGGAATGATTTCTACAAGATGGCCAAGAACGGCGATCACCTCATCGTGACGCCTACTCGCGCCATTCTCTATGATCCAGACAAAGACATGATCCTCGATGTCGTTCCTGTTCAGCTCCAGGCTCCAGCAGCAACTACGTCCTCGGCAGCTACGAAATAAGGTTTCAATCGCACGTAAGAAAGGCGGCAGCAATGCCGCCTTTTTCTTTGCGCGCATTGTAAAAAACCCTTCCCAGAGGTAGACTCCATCGGTCATGGCTCAAGCAGGATTTGTACCGCCGCGCCGCCGTCAGAATCAGGTCTTTTCTGCGTTGCTGCTTATTTTCCTGATCCTGAGCTCGGTGTACTACATGACTGCTCCAGAGAGGTCTGAGGATGAAAAGCTGGCTACTGCGAAAAAAGTGCCAATCAGTGAGATTACCCACGGATACAAGCAAAAGACGTTCGATAACATCATGGTGCGCGGCAGCAATGTGTACGCCAAGTACCAGTCCGGCAGCTACGTTCAGTCATACAAAGAATTTGGCGACAGTATCACCACTCTCGGTTGGAATGATCCTGCGAACCCAACAGTCGTGAAAGTCGACAACATTGAAGTGAAAAATTTCTTCAAGGCTCACCTTGGAGATTTTATTTTCCTTATTCTTCTCATTGCCATCGGCATGTGGGTGTTCCGTTCGCTTGCCCGTAGCCAGAGCTCCGCGATGTCGTTTGGAAAGTCTAAGGCTCGCATCGCTGACGCAAAAGATGTGAAGACGACATTCAAAGATGTTGCAGGTTGTGACGAAGCAAAGAACGATCTGAAGGAAATCGTGGATTTCCTCAAGAACCCAAAGAAATACACCACGATCGGCGCCAAGATTCCTCGTGGCGCACTGCTCGTGGGAGCGCCCGGAACAGGTAAGACACTCCTTGCACGCGCTGTTGCCGGTGAAGCCGGTGTTCCTTTCTTCTCCATTTCCGGCTCGGAATTTGTGGAAATGTTTGTGGGAGTGGGTGCTTCTCGTGTTCGTGATCTTTTCCTCAGGGCCAAGCGCAACGCTCCGTGCATCATCTTTATCGATGAAATCGATGCAGTTGGACGCCAGCGCGGCGGAGCTGGTTTTGGCGGAGGGCATGACGAACGCGAGCAGACTCTCAACCAGATTCTTACCGAGATGGACGGTTTCGACAAAGACACCAATGTCATCGTCATGGCGGCGACAAACCGCCCAGACGTTCTTGATACCGCGCTTCTGCGCCCAGGTCGCTTTGACCGACGTGTGTTTATCGACAAGCCTGACCTTCTTGCTCGTAAGCAGATTTTGGAAGTTCACGCTCGCAATAAAAAAATGGCGAAAGATTGCGATCTTGAAGTGATCGCCAAGCAGACTGTCGGTATGGCTGGAGCCGATCTTGAAAACATCATGAATGAAGCCGCTATCAGTGCGGCTCGTCGTGGAGCTAAGAGCGTTCAGCAGGAGGACTTGGTCGAAGCAGTGGAGAAAGTCACGCTTGGTGCTCAGAAACGCTCACGCAAGCTCTCTGATAAGGAAAAGAGCATCACTGCGTACCACGAAGTCGGTCACGCGATTGTCGGTCACCTCTGCAAAGAGTCTGACCCACTTCACAAGATCAGCATGGTTTCCCGCGGTTTCGCACTCGGAGTCACGTGGTTCCTTCCAAAAGAAGATCAGTACACGACGACCAAGCAGAAATTCCTGGATGAAATTTGCGGACTCCTTGGAGGACGCGCCGCAGAACAATTGGTTTTCAACGAGATCACGACCGGAGCAAGTAATGACATCGAGAAGGCATCAGCGATCGCTCGCAATATGGCTACACGCTACGGCATGGATGAAGAGCTTGGTATCGTGGCGTACGGCGAACGTCAGGGCTCTGCATACCTTGGTACAGACCTCGGTATGTCACGGAACTACTCGGAAGACATCGCCAAGAAAATTGATGACTTTACGAAGCGCATCATTGATAAAGAGTATGAGCGTGCCAAGGATCATCTACAGGCCAATCGCCAGAAGCTTGATCAGCTTGTTGCAAAACTTCTTGAGATTGAGACTATGTCCTTTGAAGAATTCCTCGAGATTTTCGAAGGCAAAGAAAAAGCAAAAAAAGAGCTGAAGGAAGCCAAAGAAAGGCAGTCAGCAAAGTAGGCTAGATTCTGAGGAAGCTGCGCATGTCAGCGACCGACAGAAAGAAGTGAGGTGCTTTATCTTTCACGTTTTTTCGTACAGCGTGCTCACCAAATCCTAAGAAGTCGTCTGCGGCTCCTGACGTAAACACACCAAGGTCGCTCATACCATCTCCGATCATAACGACGCGCCCCGAAACGATGCCAGACTCCTTGAGTGAGCGCACAAGTATTCCTTTACCTTCAGTTTTCAGGAGTGGTCCGGGCTCAAAGTCTTGCAGTCTGCCCGCTATCCACACCGGTTCATTCGCAAGAACCTGCGCTTTCGGAATGCCGAGCTTCACTGCAAGCGGCAGCATCATCTCTCGAATACCAGCAGTCAGTATCCATGTGCCGTGTCCGGCTTTGTGTAGAGCTTTCATAAAGTCCTCCATTCCATCCGTGAGTTCCGTGAGCATCATGTCCGTGACGGAGTTCATGTGCGCCTTCGTCACCGGAGCGAGTGAGAGTCTGCGCTTCAGGGCTTCAGCGAAATCGATCTCACCATTCATCCCGGCATTCGTAATAGAGACGAGCTCCTGCTCTGTCATAGCTCGTTTCTCCGCATCCTCTAGGCTTTCCAGCGCAAGGCTGACCATATCCTGCAAGGACTCTCGTCGGATGATCGTCGAGTCGACATCGAAGAAAAACTGAGTAGGTTCCATCAGTGCTGAACAATGGTAAGTGCAGATTTTTTTCCGACGGTCATCTTTATGGTGCCGCCGATCGGGAAAGTGAAGATCGGATGCGTGTGACCAAAGTCGACGTTCGCAATAATCGGAAGTTTTTCCATGCGTGGGTTTCGGCGAATGATGGAGAGCAGTGTTTCTTTCGAAATAGGACCGAATTCTTGATTCACTGCGGTGCTCTGGCAGCGGCCGAAAACAATGCCTTTCACATCACGGAACCACGGCTGCTGCGTGAGAGACGTAAGGTCACGATCAAATGTCCTCGGATGTGTTTCGTGATCATCCTCGACGAAAAGAATGCTGTTTTTCACCGTGGGCATGTACTCGGTGCCCTGTAGCAAGCTGAGCGTGCAGAGGTTCCCTCCGATGATCGTTCCCTCCGCCTCGCCTTCGTGAACTGCCCACCAACCGTCGTTATCCATAAATTCCCACGGCTTCTCTGGGTCAAAGAACGTATCAGTCCACACTGGTGACGCAGCAAGTTCGATGGGCGTTTTCCCCATCAATGCAGCTTTGAAATGGTCATAGGTGTATTGAATGCCATCACCGTAGGCGAACTGGTTGAAGTTTGGCCCTGAGTATGTGACGAGTCCGGTCTTTGCGAAGATCGCATTACCGATGGCCGTGATGTCCGAG
>JAKFXO010000020.1 GCA_021731345.1 Candidatus Peribacterales bacterium
AGCTGAGGCAAAAACAGAAACGAAGCCCGCCGAAACGAAAGCTCCGGAGAAAAAACCGGACGTAGCGAAATAATTTAGTTTTTGTGTGTCGCCCACAAAAGATCAAAGATCTTTTTCTGCATGCCCGCGAGTTCCTGGCTCTGGATCAGGAGAGAAAATCCTTCGTTCTTCGACGAAATGACAGCCATCATATCGTCAAAAAGGTACATACTGATCGGAAATGCCAAATCGTCCGGAACGTGTCGAATCTCTCGTTTTTCACGCTTACTGGTGATAAAACAGCTGACATTCTCCTGCGTCTGTAGCACGTTCAGTACGTAACCAGCTTTGGTACACCTATCACAGTAGCTACTCAGGTACTCTCTGCCGACAAACGTAGAAAGATCGCTCGCGGACATAAAAGTACGTAATGTTTTCTCCTTGGCGGTCAGCGTGTGATCAAGCACAAAACGTGCGCCTTCCTGTCCGTCGAAAAATTCTATCTTCGGTTTGGCCGACAGTGGATGCATGAGCGCTGAAAAGAGACCCATGGATGCCTGTAGTTCCGTACGACTATGCTTCAACGCTTTCTCCCGATGATCCACGTACCTCACAAGCTGCTGCGGATCGAGCGGAGCAAAATACTGCACGCCGTTTTTCATCGTCTTCACGATGAGTCCTTTTGCAAGAAGAGAATGAAGAACGACATAACCAGTACCGCGATTAAGCTTGGCCTTTTTTGAGAGAATGCTGATCGGCTGCATGCCGCTTCGAAGCAGCGTCAGGTACATCGAACTCTCTTTCTCTGATAAGCCAGCGGACGCGAGTAATTTCTCAACCATAATGCAAATATATTCTAGCACTACAAAATATACTATTGCGCCTATTTGTCGAAAATAGCTTCTGTAAAAGATAAAATATGACTATTTTGCTTGGTTGACCCTGCTAATACATATTTGCACTTTCAGGCATAAAATCGAGTAAACAAAAAAATAGGACCTCACCTGAGGCCCTATTTTCTTTGATTGCGACTGACTAACGGCGTGGAGGTCCACGGAATCCTCCTCCGCGTCCGCCGAAGCTAGGACGAGGTGGCGGAGCAACCCAACCTGCTGGTGGTGGAGTCATCTGCTTAAGAGAGAGGCGCGTCTTGCCTTCCTGAGCATCAAACTCAACACACTTCACTTGTACTTCCTGACCAACCTTCAGCACGTCCTCCACCTTCTCGGTGCGAGCCCACTGAAGTTCGGAGATATGAACCATTCCATCTTTGCCGCGTGCAAATTCAACGATGGCACCGACGCCATCGATGATACGGACGACCTTAGCGTCGTAGACTTTGCCGACTTCCGGCTTCTCGACGATACCGAGGATCCACTCACGAGCTTTGTTCATGATCTCTCCGTCTGGAGCAGTAACGAACACGATGCCGGAATCCTCGATGTCGATCTCGACACCAAGTTCCTTCGTGATTTTCTGGATCGTCTCTCCGCCCTTACCAATGACGAGGCGGATATCAGCAGGATCGATGTTGATAGTCTCAATGCGCGGTGCAAACGGTGAAAGCTCCTTACGTGGCTCGCTGATAGCAGCAAGCATTGCCTTCAAAATGTGCGCACGACCGGTCTTAGAACGCTCGATAGCCTCTTTGAACACGGAATCCGGTAGACCCTTGATCTTGATGTCCATCTGGATAGCCGTGATGCCTTTCTCGGTTCCGCCGAGCTTGAAGTCCATGTCGCCTCCGAAGTCCTCTTCGTCCTGAAGGTCGGAGAGGATGATGTACTTACCCTTCTCTTCATCAGAGATGAGTCCGAGTGCGATACCGGAAACCGGTGCGGAGATCGGAACACCTGCAGCCATGAGTGCGAGTGTGGAACCACACGTTGCAGCCATAGAGGAGGAACCATTGGATTCAAGAATTTCAGTGACCGTGCGGATGGTGTACGGGAACGTCTCGACCGGAGGAAGAACTGGCTCGAGAGCGCGCTGCGCGAGGTTACCGTGACCGATCTCGCGGTTACCAACGAAGAGACGGTTGCTGGTTTCACCAACGGAGAACGGAGGGAAGTTGTAGTGGTGCATGTACCTGAGCTCGTGTTCGCCTTCCATACCTTCCACGATCTGTTTGCTGCCTGGTGAACCGAGTGTCGTGGTCGTGAGTCCCTGTGTCTCTCCGCGCTGGAAGAGGGCAGAACCGTGAACACGCTTTGGGAGAATATCGACGATGGCGGAAAGCTGACGAATCTCGTCCACTTTGCGGCCGCTCATACGAATGCCTTCCTCAAGAATGAGGCGACGCATTTCGTTTTTCACAACTTTATCGACGATCGACGGAGCTGCCTTGTACAAGTCCTTGAGGTACTTATCCTCACCGACTGGGCCGTTCTTCTCCGTGAGCTTTGCCTCAGCCTGAGCCATAAGATCATTGAAGATCTTGCGGCGAACAAGCTTAGGAAGTGGGTCCTTGATCGCTTTGTTCACAATCGGGAGAGCCCAATCCTTGATGAGTTTCTTGTCGTCATCCTTCGGCTCGAACGGAGCGGCGATCTCGAACTTTGGCTTGCCGATCTCCTTCGTGATATCAGCAAAGAACTGAGCGACTTTCTGTGCCCACTTCTTGCCGAACTCGATAGCGCGGAGAATATCCTCTTCGGATACCTGCTTCGCTCCAGCTTCGATCATGACGATGCGCTCGAGTGAGGCCGTCACGAACATGCTGAGCTCGCTCTTCTTCTCGGCTTCGACGGATGGGTTCAAGACGAGCTCACCATTGATGAGACCGACCTTCACCGTTCCGAGTGTTCCTTCGAACGGACAGTCAGACAGAGAACATGCGAGGTTTGCAGCGTTAGCGGAGACAACGTCATGGTTATGCTCGAAGTCGTAGGACATCACGGTCGCAAAGACCTGAATGTCATTACGCAAATGCTTCGGGAACATCGGGCGAAGTCCGCGGTCGATGACACGAGCAAGCAAAACGTAGTCATCACCAGGACGACCTTCGCGCTTGCGGAAGCGGGATCCTGCAATCTTACCTCCTGCGTAGTACTTCTCCTGATACACCATCTGGAGTGGCAGGAAATCGACACCGTCGCGTGCTTTCGCGGAAACGGTGCAGTTTGCGAGCGTCACAGTGTCGCCCATCTGACAAATGACGGACGAGTTCGCTTGCGTAGCGAGCTGACCAGTTTTGATGATCATCGGCTTATCACCGAGCATCAAGGAATATTCCTTTATCATAAATAGAGAGAGAAAAACGGATAGACCGTCCTCCCCGACCTTCAAGGATTTTTGCTGATGGACTTACACACTAGACCCCGCGCACGGGAGCTTCTGCGTAAATCCAACAAAATCCGGAGATGGAGGGAAGGAACGTGAGTCCACTATACCATGCTTTTGAGCTTGCGGGAACAAAAAAGCGGGCCGAAGCCCGCTTTGATCTTAGGTGTGAAGTGAGGATCTACTTATCGAGATCAAGAGCCTTGAGAATCTTCTCGTAACCCTTCGCTTCGTTCATTTTGAGGTACGTGAGGAGCTTACGGCGGCGAGCAACCATAGCAAGGAGTCCGCGACGTGCGGAGTTGTCCTTCTTGTGTTCCTTCAAGTGCTTGGTGACATGGTCGATCTCCTTGGTGAGGATACCAACCTGAACCTGCGGAGAACCTGTGTCCTTCGCATGAGTTTGAAATTTACCGATGATCTTCTTCTTGTTGGCTTTCTTGAGAGCCATGGTAGTGGGGGTAAAAAAGGAGGAAGGGCACAAGTGAAACAATTCTCCGGGCCTCCAGGAAAGCATAAAGCTAACGAGGAAGCTGGTAGCCGAAGCATTTTATCCCTGAGGGGCTAAAAGTCAAGTATTGCTCACCGACAAGCCATTCTTACTAAAACAACATTCGCCTCTCTCCTCTATTGTCTGCGGGCAAAGACAATATTTGACAAATATTAAAATACATCTATAGTTAGCACATATGGCTATCGAAACTCTCTCCATCACCTCACAAGACGATACTCTTATCACAGATATCGCACGCCAGCGTCATATGGACGAAGGTATGAACGAATTGAACGCAGCTGATGCACTGAGAACCGCTGTAGAAAACGGCCAGTCAATCACTGCTCTCCGTGAGATGAACACGAACGCAATCCTCCGCGTCACAGTCGCTGGCAAAAACGTCATCGACAAGATCACGACGGTTTCTGTGTAAGGAAGTGGACAGTCGTCCACCCTGTGCTATCATCGGGGCATGACCGGATTTGAGATTACTCTCGGCATTGTCGTTGTCCTCGCTCTCGGGGCTACGGTTTTTTTGCAGATGAAGCGCCCAAACACTGCGGACAGTCATGACTGGAGCAAGGAAATTGCAAAGCTCGAGAAAGAAGTAGAGATCGAAAAAGCTGAACACAACAAGCTCGCAGGTGCGAACAAACAGATGTACGCCGAGCTCGCTCAAGCGAAAGCAAAACTTCAGTCTATTGAGAAAGAACGTGACAATGCACAAACTCAGCTCACAAAGATGGAAGCGAAGCGCGAGCAGCAGGAAAAGGAGCACACACGCGGATTGGAGAAGATCGACGCTGCAGAGCGCGCACTCAAAGAAGAACGTCAGCGCGTTCTTGAATCTGAAGTAGAAGCGAAACAGGTAGCCGAAGAAGAGCGTGACAGACTGTGGAACGAGCATGAGGTCTCGGTGATCGCGACACTCGTCGACCTCTGCAAGCAGCCGCATCTGCAGTTCAAGTCGTACAGCAACAATAATCTCCCTGATGATTTTGATGGCTCTCTGAAGCCAGATTTCCTCATCGACTTCCTTGGTCAGTACGTCGTCTTTGACGCCAAGGTCAGCAAAGCTCAGAGCCTTCAGACGTACATCGATGATCAGGTAAAGAAGACTGCAGAGAAGATGAAAAAGAGCGACAAGATTTATCCGCACATCTTCCTCGTTGTCCCGACAGAAGCAGTGCGCGAACTGAAGAAACTCGTCTACGCCAAGGATAAGTTCTACTTCTACGTCATCTCCCGCGAGGCGCTCTCCCCTATTCTCGCATCCCTCAAGCGCATCTCGACCTACGAACTCGCAGAAACTCTGGATCCACAGAAGCGCGAGAACATCATCAACGCTCTCGCCGAAATGCAGACGCAGATCAACATGACGAGTGCGACGTCGCTCCTCACAACCAAACGTGGCATCGAAGTACTATCACGCATCCAGCAGACGGATCCTGAACTTGCCGCCGAGGTGGAACAGAAGAGCAAAGAGAAGGCACTGAATGCGTACTCCCCAACCGAGATCAAGCGTCTCGCCAACTCTCTAACTGCCCAGAATGCTGAAGTGTCATCCATCGCTGCACCAAAAGCATCGATCAAAAAGAGCATGATCGAAGCCGCGCAGAATGTGATCTCACAAAGACTCCTGTAAAGCCTCTTTCGATGTCGCCTCTTTAAAGATCGTCTTAGTCTCTGTCGCTTGAGTGATTTCATTTCCACTTTTTTGACGCACAAAACCAAAGACGGTCATTGTGTCGTTATTCGATTTTTCTTTGGGGGACCAGGGAACCTTGCCAGGTTCCCTAGATCCCCCAAACCCCCATTACCCTCCAGTCTTAACCTGCTAGTTTTCGACCACACCCGTTCGGTGTCCCATATGGTTCTGGACGTCGTGTTCTAAAGGGTCTTCGACTACGTCTTTGAATGATCGTGGCGTGTTCCGATGCGAGTGAAACAGCGCCATGTCGCCTTGGGAAATTTCCGTGGCACATCTTCGCGAAGGGAGCGTGAGAAAAGCGCATGTTTGACCCCGCACGCGCTCACGCGCTGCGGGGGAGTTTGCGCTTTTCTAGTGACCGAGCGATTGATGTGCAGGAAATTTCCCAGAGCGACGATTTTTTGGTCACTTTTTTTAAAAAAAGTGACACAGAAAATTGCAACTCGTGTGTTACTCTCTGATCCTCTCATGACCCCCGACACCGATCCAATTTTCATCGGCCTCAATGAACAACAGAAGCTAGCCGTTGATACGCTGAAGGGTCCTGTCCTTATCCTTGCAGGCGCTGGCTCCGGCAAGACCAGAACCATCACGCACCGCATCGCACACCTCATGGCCCAAGGCGTGCCTGCCTGGCAGATCCTCGCGGTCACATTTACGAACAAAGCGGCCAAAGAACTGAAGGAGCGCATCGGAAAAATACTGAAACTCACGGACAGCGCAGGCACGGAAGCCAATCACCTTCCAATATCTGGCACATTCCACTCCATTTGCTGCAGGATTCTCCGTCGCGACATCGAACAGATTGGACGAAATAAAAGTTTCGTCATTTACGACTCCGACGATCAGCAAAAAATCGTGGGACAGATTCTGAAAGACATGGGCATCGCCCCTGAAGAGTTAAAACCACGCACTGCACTCGCGCACATCGGTGGATTTAAGTCCGAAGGCGTGTCAGCAGACAAAGCTAGAAGTCGGGGCACATCCCATACAGAAGTCCGCATGGCCGAGATCTATACGAAGTATCAAAAAGCTCTTCTGGAAGCCAATGCCTTGGACTTTGATGACCTACTCATGGAGACCGTTCGCCTCTTTGAGGAGCGTCCGGAGGTCCTTGCGCGCTATCAAGGAACGTGGAAATTTCTGCACGTCGATGAGTATCAAGACACGAACAACCCGCAGTATCGTTTCATCAGCATGCTCGCGGCGCAGCATCGAAATCTCTGCGTCATCGGAGACCCAGACCAGTCCATTTACTCGTTCCGCGGTGCTGACATCAGAAACATTTTGGACTTCCAACGTGAGTATCCGGACGCTGTCAGTATCAAGCTCGAAAAGAACTATCGTTCCACACAACAAATTCTGGATGCCGCCGACGCGGTGATCTCGGCAAACCCAAATAGGCCGGAGAAAAAAATGTGGGCCGAGAAAAAAGACGGCACGAAGGTTGCCTTGCAGGAAGTGACTGACGAAAGGCGTGAATCTGAAGTCGCAGTGAAGAATATTCTTGCCTTCAAAGCACAAGGAATCTCGCTTGCAGATCAGGTAATTCTGTATCGCACGAATGCACAGTCACGTCTGTTTGAAGAAGCCTGTCTCAGAGCCGGAGTCCCCTACCGAATTCTCGGTGGACTGAAATTTTATGCACGCAAAGAAGTGAAGGACGTCCTCGCGTATCTCTATACAGTACTCAATCCATCGGACACGCTGTCACTGCTGCGCATCATCAACGTCCCATCACGAAAAATCGGTGACACGACGATGGCCAGACTCCAAAACTTCAGCAACGAACGAAGTTTAAGCCTGTGGCAATCCCTCAAACACATTGAAATGGTCGACGGCATCAGTGAGGGCGTGAAGCACCGCATCGCAGACTTCACGGTGCTCATCGAAAACTTGCAGCAACTCTCAAAAACGGCTCCTGTAAGCGCTGTAGCCGAGTCTGTGATTAAGCGAACTGGCATGGAAAAATGGGTACGCGATGACACAGAAGAAGGTGAAACGCGCTGGGAAAACGTCCAAGAACTTCTGTCTGTAACGAAAAAGTACGACAATCTTCCGCCTGAAGAATCCATCACGAGCTTTTTGGAGGAAGTCGCACTCATCAGTGAGGTCGACAAGCTTGATGACGGCAATCACGATGCCGTCACACTCATGACACTGCACCTCTGCAAAGGACTAGAGTTTGCCTGCGTCACCGTAGCGGGCTGTGAAGAAGGTTTGCTACCTCATAGCTCCGCACTCATGGACCGCCAGCAGATGGAAGAAGAACGACGCTTGCTCTACGTCGGTATGACGCGTGCAAAGCAGCACCTAAGCCTCCTGCACGCCACCAGCCGCACACTCTGGGGCAATAACCAGAACAATGCCCGCAGCCGCTTCCTCGATGATATTCCGCTCAATCTCATCGATGTAAAAGCGGAGGAAATCTCGAGTAAGTATGGCTGGCTTACAAGCAGTGCACCGGAGAAAAAGTGGTGGAAACCGGCAACGCCGAAGAACGAATTCTCGCAGGAGACTGCCTCAGATGATGTGAACCAAGACTGGCTTGATCACGTCGAAGAGGAAATCTCTGACGGCACGAAGATCGAACACCGAACCCTCGGTACCGGCACGGTTATGCACCGTAGCGGCGACATTGTGGAGGTCAGATTCGATAACGGTCAGACCAAGCGCCTCGCGCTCGGCATCGCACCGATCAAAATCATCGCTGCGACGCAGCACTAAAAAAGAGCCGCTGCACAGTGCAGACGGCCCTTTCATGAAGCTCTAGTATTTGTAGTGCGTCCCGAGAACGACTGGTGAATCTACAGCAACCCACGTGAAGTTAGACGTGCCATCCGTCCATGTGACGGAGCCATCTGTGGATGATGATCCTGCGTCATTGAGCGTCAGTCTCAGAGACGCGTGCATGGTATCGCCAGCGTTGACATCACCGTACACAGCAATCGTGCGTGGCAGATCAGTCATGGATCCCAAGCTCTCTGGAATATCAGCACACGTAGCGAGTGAGCCACTCACCAGACAGTTCAAACGATCAGGAATACCCGGCGTTCCGATCTTCACATTTGAGAGAGTCACCTGACCCGTCTGCTCAATCTGAAAGACGAGGTCGGTCAGATCAATCTTGGCGGAGTTATCAGTCTTGCGACCAGAAAACGTAAACATACCGAGAAGCTGGTTCGTGCCTGTCACAAGCGGCGCATTAGCTTGCCCAGCATTCGCGACTGACACGATAGTCGAACGTGAGGTCATGAAGACTGGAAAGACATCGCTCCCTGCGGACTGCTTCGTATACGCACGATTACTCCAACCGCCGTTACCCTGCACGGTCACATTACTGATTTGGACGCTTTGGCTACCAATGCCACCAGCATCTTTGGATGCAAGCTGAACCCTAAAGTACACACTACGGTCTTCACGCTTACCGACCGTAAACATACCAACGGGAATCTCAAGTCGGTAATTGCGATTCGTAGAAGACGATGACGTATTGAGTGTCGCACGGCCGAGGTAACGCCTGTCATCGTCATAGACCAGAAGCGACTGCACTGTCGCGACATCAGAGACTAAGTTCACCGAGATCGACGTCACATCAAGCGGCTCTTCTTCAATGAAGAATTTCGCTGCGCCAATCATGACACTCGTTTCACCGAGTAAAATGAACTGCGATCTGACGACACTGTCCGTCTGCGGATCTAGCGCGCGGTTCGGGAAGCTGGAGGAAGACGAATTTGAGGATGTCTGGCTGGAATTTGATGATGAACTAACGGAAGAGGATGAAGACGAGGATGAATACGAACCGCCCTCTGCGAGTCTGAGAGCCACTAATCCACCTTTTGACTCTGCAAAGAATGCTGCGGAAAGACGCACCGCCTGACCGCGGGTCAGAGGCTTATCAAGATCAATCGTGATAGGGAGATCCACTCCACGCTTAGCTGCAGCGGCGTAATACTGCTCAGCCCAATGTCCTGAAACGAAGTGAGACTGGTAACCAAAAAGAATCGACAACATTTTGAGCGCCTCGCCGTACGTCACGGTGTACTCAGGATGAAATTTACCATCCTCAAAGCCTTTCACCACGCCCTGATCTCTCGCTGCACAGACATACGCGCTGAACCAGTCGTAGAGCATGACATCGGAGAAGCATGAGCGTCCGGATTCGTAGTACTCCCTCTGTGCGCTGAGCATCGCGATCTTCAGAAACTCTGCGCGATTGATCACGCGAGTTGGACCAAACTGACGAGAGCCATAGCCCTTCACAATATTTTCCCGCGTGAGCAGGTTGATGCCCGCTGCCTCTGGGCTCGTAACGCGGACATCGTTATAGAAGTCTGCAGGCTGAATGCTGATGGCAGATGCCAGCATCGGAAGAGCTGTCAGCACTGCGATGAGTGACATAGAAAATCGTGTTTTCATAGATGGGGAATGTAAAGATGCAGAAAGTGGTGCATACTCGCACATATGGTAGACGAAAAAATGAAGGATTTATTACGGAAATACGGCATTCGATTGAATACCGACGCAGGACAGCACTTCCTGACGGACGAGGACGTGCTCGCGGAAATCATCTGTGCAGCTGACCTAAGCCCAAAAGACCGCGTCTTTGAGATCGGCCCAGGTGTCGGCGTGCTCACAGCCGAACTTGTGAAGCGTGCCGCCAAAGTAACCTCTGTGGAGATAGACCCCCGCTTCCCACCGCTCATCAGAGAGTTTACGGAGAATGCGCCGAACCTTGAGATCATCGTCGGAAACGCGCTTCAGACACCGACGCCGACCGATGGACCGTACAAAGTCGTCGCCAACATTCCGTACCACATCACATCTCCCCTGCTCCATCACCTGTTCATGGAGTCAGCGATACTCCCAACGTCCATTACGTTCCTGATTCAGCGCGAAGTCGCTGAAAATATTGCCTCACGCGGTTCGGATAGCATTTTGACGGTGCTCACGCGGCTCTATGGTGAGCCATCTCTCCTACGCCTTGTCTCTCCGGAAGCTTTCTTGCCGCCACCAAAGGTGGATTCTGCAGTTCTGCACATTGAGTGCTACGACAAACCGAAGGTTGATAAAGAAACCGCGCAGAAAATCCTGAATCTTGCGAAGCACGGCATGAGTAAGCGCCGCAAAATGCTCAGTAACTCGATTGGCGAACTCCCGAACGGCATGGAAGCACTGGCAGCAGTGAAGATCGACCCAACACGTCGCCCGCAGACCATCAAGATTGATGAGTGGATCGCACTCGAAGCAGAATTTGCAAAGCGCCGATGAAGACTATGAAGCCGACTCTCGGCTTCCTGATATCTTTTCTCACTGTGCTTTTTGCACTGCGCTTCTGGCAGATGCCAGAGTACCCGATGGCCATCTACGGCTTCCTGATGGGTATTTTGGCAGTTTCATTTTTTCTTGCACTGTCTCAAAAACGAACAACAGTATGGATACTTGTTGCGATGCTACTGGGAACCATGGTTGCATTCAGCGCGGCAGAGCGAACGCAACACGTCACGGCTCCGACTGACATCGAATCTTTCGCTGATGGAGAAGCGCACGACATTCACGGATGGATCATCGAGGATCCGGATGTGAGACCAACCCACACACGGCTCATCATCGCGGTCGACTCTATCAATGGCACTGATAAAGCGATGGGACGCGTTCTCGTCACGGAATACGGAGGCTATCCGCCGCATCGCTACGGTGATGAAGTGACGGCGTACGGAAAATTACGTCTTCCGGAGGTCATCGAGGGGTTCGATTATCCTCATTATCTGGAACTCTCCGGTGTCCGCGCGCTCATGACTCGTGGTAGCGTGAAAATGGCTTATAATGGCGTAAAAAGGCCTGCTCATGCACGAACATATGCAGCCTTTGGTGTTCTTTATGATCTCAGAAAATCCATCGAAGACCGTATCGGCCTCATTCTCCCCGAACCACACGGCTCACTGCTCGCAGGACTCCTCACTGGTTCACGTCGCGGACTTCCGGATCATCTGTCAGATGACTTCAGAACGTCGGGCATCACGCACATCATCGCGGTGTCCGGTTACAACATCACCATCATCCTGACACTTCTCAGTAGTGCGCTGTTCTGGCTCCCTGTGAAGCGTCGATTCTGGCCACTCGTCTTCATGGTCAGCGCATTTACTATCTTCGTTGGAGCCGGCGCACCGGTCGTCCGAGCAGCCATCATGGGTATCCTTGGTTTACTCGCATTGCAGGCTGAACGTGTCGCTATTCCTCGCATCACTATTCTGTGGACAGCGTTCTTCATGCTGCTCTGGAATCCACTCCAACTGTGGTACGACGCCAGTTTTCAGCTGTCATTCCTCGCGGTACTCGGCATCACCGAATTCGGACCGTTTCTGAAGAAAGTACTAAAACGCGTTCCGGAAACTTTCGCCATTCGTGAATCTCTCGTCGCAACGATTGCAGCGCAACTCGGCACGCTTCCGGTTTCCATTCTCATCTTCCGTCAGTTTTCACTCGTGTCACCGCTCACCAATGTTCTTGTGGCCCCGCTTGTGCCGCTTGGCATGATCCTGGGCACGCTCTCGCTCCTCACAAGCCTGCTATGGCTTCCGCTGTCACTTCTGCCGGGTTACGTCACATGGGCAGTGCTTGAACTCATCATCCTCATAGCAAAAATCGGCGCTGCAATTCCGTTTGCTGCACTACGTTGGTAACTAAAACTGATACACCAGCACGTTTGTTCCTCCCCAAAATGGCATCTTCACAAACACTTTCTTGATCGGCTCTTTTTTCTTGAACGAAAACGTATTGGAGATGACTTTCGTCCCCGGCTTCAGCTCTTTCTGTAGTTTCGGGAGTAACTTCTGCATGATGTCGATAGAGAGATAGGTGAACACGACGTCCGCGTTGCTGAGATCCTGCTTGAAAAAATCCTGCATACGCATGTCTGGCTTGGCCTTGCTGCCAGCATTCAGGAATTTGGCGAATAGCCAGACACCAAACGCACCTTCATACCCGATGGCACGAACGCCTGGAACTCTCAGCATGGCGCGACGAATGACTCTTCCATCACCAGCACCAAGGTCGAGCGCCAGCATCCCTGGCTTCAGATCAGCTTCTGCAATCATTGTTTCGATGACTCCAGCCGGTGTCGGCACAAACGGCACCATGTGTTTGAGGTGAAAGATGGAGCTGATCAGCACCAGCGCCAAGAAGCACACCAAACATAGAAGAAAGAGACCGAGGAGAATGGTCACAATGGTTTCGATCACGCGAGGATGAGGCCTAAGTACGTGAAGAAGGCGCCAAGGAGCACCATCACGAAACCAGTAAACATCTGCATGGCTTGGCTATCAAGGAGGGAGTCCTCCATGATCTCGCGATACTTAGCGAACGTTGCCGGCCACCAGGCCATGACAAGACCCTTGATGAGCACGATCCATGCTATGAGCACAACTGCGCCTTCTCCATCTGGGGAGACCTGATACTGGCGCCTGAGCGTCGTCACAGCCACTGAGATCACACCGACCGCTACGAGGCGGAGGATGTTCTCATCCTTGAGGAACTTACGCCTCCAGGCGAGGTGCTTCTCATCCGAGAAGACGAGCGGAAAGCCAAAGACGTAGCAAAATACGCCGAGGATCAGAGCAAAGCTTGAAAGGGACATGAAGGGTGGTGAAGGTTGGCTCTTATTGTTTTCTTTTCGGGCTCAATTGACAATTGACAGGGAGCAATTGAGAATTGCGGAGCTCTTTAGGGTTCCGACCCCTTCATGAGCTAAAATAGGAGTCTGTTCATTTCATCTGCGGCCCCATCGTCTAATGGTTAGGACAGCGGGTTTTCAATCCGTTAACGGGAGTTCAATTCTCCCTGGGGCTGCCAACACGTGGTATGGTTTATAGATCCGCTTGCCTCAGCCAAAAAGTCAAAGTCTGAGGTGGCGGATTTTTGGTTCCAGACCGTGTTGCTTTCGATCCAAATTGCAGCTTTAGAAATAGAGCTATTCACTAGCGATCACGGCGAGTGCTACACCGTATGTTTCCTTCAGATACAGTTCTGTAACGGCCAGTAGATCGAGCTGAGCGGTATTTGCCTGGGACTTTGATAATCCAGGCTGCACGATATGTATTTGGAACTCTGGCTTCAATGATCGCAAACGACGCCTGATAATCTTGAGCGCCTTATTGTCGCCACGCTCAAAACGGGAAACTC
This sequence comes from Candidatus Peribacterales bacterium, assembly GCA_021731345.1. Classification (GTDB taxonomy): domain Bacteria; phylum Patescibacteriota; class Gracilibacteria; order Peribacterales; family Peribacteraceae; genus JAGORY01. The sequence goes on from JAKFXO010000020.1 coordinate 13,647, forward strand.
CACCTCTTGCTATCCTTTTCGCTTCCCGATGTAGTAGATGGTCGATCAAGCTCTCCACCTGCCCTTTCCAGTAGACACTGCTCTGTGCCTGACCACAAACAGCATAAAGATCTTCTACGCGTGCTCCCGGAAATGATTCCTTTGAAAATTTGCAGTGATAAAGATGCACTACGAGTCGGTCCTGTTCGGCTTTGATTGAGACAATGTCAGCTGCTTCGCCAGAATTATCGTCGTCAAACACAATATCGAATTGCTCACCGTTCCCGGCAGCCAACAGCTTCTCAATCACCGATCGCTGAATGGAATCAGGGCGCTTTTCTTGTTTCTGTGATTCTTTCTTTAGATCCACATTCGTCCAGTCCCACGTCTCGATGCTGGCGCTGCTGAAGGCGGAACGCAAACCGGTAGGTGCATCGAAGAGTTCGTTGTATATGAGAAATGCGCCGTCATGGAAACGGATAACAGGAGGCTCCTCTTGCATGTATTCAGAAAGCGGCCGCCTATTCCTGCCAGTTTTTATTTGTGGTTCGGTCGTACCTGTCGAAGCGTACTCGACGCCATCCGCCGTAAATTTGACTTCATATTCAGCCGATTCCGCAGGCCAACTTTCGCTGAAGACGCGGAATTTTATCGGCCCTTCTTCGTTGTTATCGACAAGCTCTATGCCAACTTCATAAAGCGGCACATCTACTCCTGCCAGTTCCATACGCACAGCCTCTTCATTGCGTCCGAGCAAATCTTCAGACCATTCGACTGTTAAGGGAATCTTTGACGGCCTGGCTGTAATTTTTGTCGGAATCATCGCGCCCTCAACCAAGTCGTTGACGTTCAATGTTTCATCCAACAATTTACTGCCGGTTTCATGGCACCAGTTGCTCCATTCGCTCATGTCTCGGGCTATCTTGTAAGACCAGATCCTGCCTTTTGCCGAGCAGCCTATGCT
>JAKFXO010000111.1 GCA_021731345.1 Candidatus Peribacterales bacterium
GTTTCAAGGCGTTCAGCCCCAAGGCGCTGTCTGAGATCGAACTTAAGATGTCCGGCTTCGAGTTCTGTACGGAAGTCATCCGTGAAGCTTCCAAAAACCGTTGGAAGATCGTTTCGATCCCCTCAAAAGTGGTATATTCCGAATACACGCTGGCCAAAGGCCAGTCATTCAGTAGCGGGCTTCGTACCGCAGCTAAAATTTTGCTTCGTACCTTCCTCCGATGATCGAATTCGATTACACACCGTATCAAGTCGTCGTACCGCTCTTCAGTTTTCTGATGATCGTCTACGCGTGGAATTTGGTTGTCCGTCATAAGAAGACCATTTGGGAAGGCGGTCTGTGGACGATTTTTTGGTCGGCCATTGCGTACATCTCATTTTTTCCGAGCAGCCTGCAGTATCTGAGTCAGATCACGGGAATCAAGAAAAATGAAAACGCCGCTACCATTACCGCCATTGGTGTTCTGTTCTTCGTTGTCTTCTACATGATCATTCGCCTCGAAGAACTTGAGCAGCGCCTCACAAAGATTGTCCGCGATAAGGCGCTTGATAACGCAGGCGTGCCACCCGCAAGGAGCGAAGCAAAAGACTAAAGAGTGCGGTACACTGCCCCTTCCGCATGAAAACAATCCTTCTGATCAGCCCCTATTGGCAGGAAGAACACCGCTGGATGGTGTCTTCGGTGAAGATGGCGCAGCTTTGGCAACGCCTCGGCTATAAGGTTGCAGTGCTGTGTATGGGGCACGGTTCGAGGCATGAGAAAGTCTCAGAGACACTTGATGTCTACCGTGTTCCGGATGTCTTCATTCCTGATCCGTGGAATTACGGCATCGCTTTTGGTTTTTCGGGTGTTGCGGTGCGCCTCGCACGCGAACTGAAACCGGACATCATCGTCGTGAACAAAGTTCTCTTCTGGAGTTCTATCTCGCTGCTTCGCCTCAGGCTCGCTGGACGCAAGGTACTACTGATCACCGATGCCCTCGTTGGCATTACGTGGTGGCCTCGCGGTAGGCTTGGCAAAGTTTGCGCTGCCATCTACGCAAACACGCTAGGTTGGCTCATTCTCAAGGCTGCAACGAAGGTCGTGTTCTTCCATCCGCAACCAGAATCAGTGCTGAAGCGACTCGGCATCGCACAAAAATCGATCATCATTCCGACGGGTATCGACCAACACCGCTTTACGACCAATCGACCAGAGCACACAGGTGTCACGGTGACGTACATTGGACGACTGGAGTCTGTAAAAGGTGTAGCAGATTTTGTTGCCGCGGCACTCAAAGTGAAAAAAGATAAACCAAGCTTGGATATTCAGGTTGTTGGTTGGTACAAAGATCATCATCCGCTCGTGATGGCGAATGATCGGGAGGTGCGGTTCACGGGACTACGAAAAGACATTGAGGATATTCTCTCGCGGTCAGATATTTTCGTGCTTCCGAGCTACTCGGAAGGCCTCAGCAATGCCCTTATGGAAGCCATGTCTGCGGGGTGTGCTTGCATCGCATCAGACGTGGGAGGCAACAGGTATCTCATTGAGAACGGAAACTCAGGTTTCCTGTTTCCAGCAGGAGACAGAGAGGCGCTCTCTGCACATATTCGTCGTCTGGTTGATGACACCGCGAAGCGAAAGCAGCTTGGGGAGAATGCGCGTCGCAGAATTGAACAGGTTTTCAGTTGGGACAAAGTCGGCAAACGCTATGATGAACTCTTCACCGCTTGGAGCGCATGAAGAAACTTGTGATCCTCTCGGCTTTTCTCTCTCCGTATCGTTCGGGGGCTGAGGCGATGGTCGAAGAAGTGTCAGTGAGACTCGCGGATGATTTTGATATCACGATTGTCACTGCGAGGTTGTCGAGAAAACTTCCAAGGCGCGACATGCTCGGTGGAAAAGTAAAAATTATTCGCGTTGGCTTCGGAATTTCTTTCGATAAATGGTTGTATCCGTTTCTTGCGGCGATGAAACTTGGTTCACTGAAGCCGGATATCGTTCACGCCGTTCTTGAAACATTTGCAGGGCTTGCTCTCTACTTCTGCAGATGCCATGCCCTCAAAATTTTGACGCTGCAGACCACCAATCGCACGTTCTTGAAAGGTATGATCGTGCGTTATCCGGACATCGTGACTGCTATCAGTACGGATTTGGTACGTATTGCAGAGGATTATGGGCGAAGAAATGTCATTCTTATTCCGAATGGCATCGATCTCACTGCTCTCAAAGCTGCGTGTCAGAAAACTCCCAAGGATTCCGGACGAGTTCTGTTCGTTGGACGCTTGGAGCCGATGAAAGGCATCGACACACTTCTCAAAACTTTTGCACAAGCGGTGAAGGGACTCGACCCGTCGGTGCATCTGCGTATCGTCGGAGGCGGATCGCTCCTACATTCCCTGCAAACACTCGCACGCGAACTCGAGATTGATCATCGCGTACGGTTCACCGGCTACATTGCGGGTAGCGATCTCTTCACGGAGTACGCAAAAGCCGAGATCTTTGTCGGACTCTCGCGTAGTGAGGCACTCGGCAACGTTTTCCTTGAGGCGCAGGCGGCGGGATGTGCTGTTCTCGCGACGAATGTCGGTGGGATTCCGGACATCGTGCATCATGAACAGACAGGACTGCTCGTTCCAGCCGATGATATCGATGCTGCGGCGGGGGAATTGCGACGCTTACTGACGGACTTACCGCTGCGTGCTCGGCTATCGATTTCGGCTCAGAAGAATGCGGAAAACTACGGGTGGGATGGGGTGGCAAAAAGGTACCGTGAAACATTGACAAAATAGCTTAAAAGTGTTATTTTAAACATAGGCTCTTTTCACAACATCGGTTGATGAAAGATGAGCAAGACAAACTCGACGAGCGAGAAGTCAGATGAACACACATGCTATGTTGGCTGAGCTGAATCCTGCGCTTACGTGTGACGTACTTCATGGAACGACGGTTCGACACCGTATCAGTGTCGATACTCTTCTCTACGGCAAGATTGCCGTCATGAGCACTGGGTTTCAGTATGTGGATGCAGTCCTGTCGCTTGTTCGCGAGAACGATCCTGCGCGGAACTGTTACCTCATCACTTTATCCGGCCTTCTTGGTGAGCCCACATATGACAGTCATGGGCATGCCTCGAATGCGAGCAAATGGATGAAGGGTTTTCTGACGTATCTGCCTCCTTGTTCTCGCCTGGTGACTTTCACCAGCATACTTCCAACACAGGCGTGCGTTGTCGTCAGTATTCCTGATGACCATATGCACACTGATTGGCAGAACTCTTTTCACAGCTACGCGGAACACTGCCGCAAAGCTCTGAAAACCCCCGCTGTTGTGTTGACGATCGAGAAGTGCGAAACCACTGAGCATGCTCTGACCTTAGAGATGCACCAAACCATCATGCTCATCATCAATGAGATACCTGATGGCGTTCAGATGGTTAGTGCATTTGACGAAAATCTGCCGACATTGTCCTACTCTCTCGTCGCTATCTCACATCGCGATGACAAGCTCCATTTCAGATGGGTTGTCCGCGCTGCAAATGCGAAAACATTGCAGGGATCTGCAGATGGCGTCAAACACCTCTTCAGAGTGCTTGGATGCAATGTAACCCTTGGCTATCAGTCTGATTCTTGGATACACAATCCCGAGTCGCTACTTGTCGTGGCGGCTCAGGAAGCTTTCCGAGATATTGGTATCGAAGTCGAGTCGCTGAACCTACATTGTTGTCTTGAGCTTACGCCTAAAGACATCGTGAAGGCGTAGTCACCTTCATCAACCTTTTGAGAAAGAGCCGAATGGGCCCTGTCATCTGACAGGGCTCTTAGGCTTGTCCGACTTTCACCAGATCGCGGATCGTCTCGACACACGTACCGAGCTCGTCATTGACGAGCATGTGGTCAAAAAGATGGGCGTGATCCGTGAATGCTTTCAGGTCAGCTTCGGCGATCTTGAGGCGTTCGACGATCTGCTCTTCGGTATCGCGGCCACGAGTGCGCAGGCGGTGGAGGAGTACGGAGAGCATGAGGCGCTTACTTTTACCTGGTGGCAAGAGTCCACAGCTTAGAACTGCGCGACGGCCGAGCGAATCAACCAAGCCCTTGAGGAGATTGAGCTCCGTTACAACGATAGGGAGTTTTCCTTTTTTCCAAATCACTTCGATGTCTTTGCGGCGATAACCGTAGTATCGAAGCTCGGTTGCAGAGGGCATGTGCGTCCAGCTGATGATCTCTTTTTTGGCTACGAGTGCATCAAATTCTTCTTTGCTGACGTGAACATACGGCTCCGTATCGTTCTTCTTGGCGGCGCGCGTGGTCACAATAGGTACTTGTTCTGCGTACGAACGGAACATGGTCATGAGCTGCCTCGCGATGGTCGTCTTTCCCACGCCAGAGGGGCCGGAGACCGCAAGAACATACGATGTCATCGTGAAAACCGGTGCTGATTTTGCTACGACGACTTCATACTTGAGATCATTCACCAGAAGTCCGTTACCCATTGTGCGGATACGGCGCATATGAGGGATGACCGTAGCGCCGATTGTCGGTGCACTGCTATCACGTGTCAGCTGGCCCATCACTTTTGTACCGTCTTGGAGTTTGATCAGCGCGACGAAATACGGCTCAGTGCCGAAACCTGCAGGCGGATGACGAACAACGGTAAAACTTTCGATGACGCCTGGAAGTAGTCTGGCTTTTTCCAATTCCTTAATACGTCTGTGAAGTGCGGGGATGCGGTCCATAGTTAGGCGATGTTTTCGAGAAGGTGCACGGTGCACGTTGCGCCAACGCCGCCGAGGTTATGGGCGAGTGCTCGCTTCACGTCGGGGATTTGGTTATTGGCAGTACCGGAAAGCTGTTTGAAGCAGTCTAAGACCTGTTTGACGCCTGTTGCACCAATCGGATGACCGCATGCTTTCAGGCCTCCGCTCATGTTGATGGGCAGTGCGCCGTCGAGCGCGGCGTCACCTTGGTGGAAAATTCGGATGGCATCTCCTTCTTCGGCGTAGCCGAGATCTTCTAAGTGGATCAGTGTCGCGATACTGAAGCAGTCATGGAGCTCCAGAACATCGATAGAGTTTTTATCCCATCCGGATTCACTGAGTGCGCGGACAAATGCTGTGCGTGTACTCATAAACGATGTGAGTGATGCACGTTCGGTAAGACTCAGTGACTCGCTTGCAAGTTGTGATGCGGCGATGCGTACATTCGACTCGCGCTTCGTCGATAAAATTAGCGCTACTGCTCCGTCTGAGATGGGGGAGCAGTCGAGGAGGCGGAGTGGGTCAGCGATGAGCGGGCTCTTGCTGATGGCAGCGGCCGGGATTTCTTTACGGAACTGCGCGTACGGATTTTTCACGGCGGCTCTGTGTGAGTTTTCGGAGACAAGGCTCAAATCCTCACGCTTCAGGCCGTATTTGTGCATGTACGCGGTTGCCGTGAGTGCAAAGATGGACGGAAATGTGAGACCTGCAGGTGCGTCTTTCTCAGCGTCACCTGCGCGCATGAGTGCGCTCGTGACGATGTCACCTGCGACGTCGGTCAACTTCTCTGCGCCGATGACGAGCACGGTTTCTGCTTTGCCGCTTTCCAAAAATGCGCAGGCTGTATGTACCGCGAGTCCTCCGGATGCGCACGCTGCCTCTACGCGAAGTGACGGCGGACGATGTGGAAGCATGCTACTTGCGAGTGTTCCGAGGTGCGCTTGCTCGGCAGTTTCACCACCGACCATGTTACCGATCACAACGCAGTCGATGTCTGTTGGCAGAATGCCGGTTAATGCAATCGCACCATCAATCGCCTCGCGGATCAGATCCGACAGCGATTTGTTCCAGAGCTCACCGAACTTCGTCTGAGCTCCCCCGAGGACGTATACGGTCTCGCGCATAAAGACCGAGACAGTCTAACGGAAAGAGGGTGTCTCCGGTAGCATTCGAATGCTTTTTTTCTACTTACGCAAGTACCTTCGAAGACTGCAGATATTCGCCGTAATTCAGGCGTTTTAACTCCTTTGGAGCTATGGGGAGAGGCACGCCATCTTTCATCATAGTGAGAATGAAGGCATCCGAACCCGAACCCGAACCGTACGACACAACAAGGATGCGCTGATCCTTTTTTGCTTTTTCTAAAACGAAGCTTAAGCCGAGCGGGGAACAGGCCGAATACGTGTTGCCGATCGTTGGGACGATGAAGCCTAGTTCGAGCTGTTTTTCTGTGAACCCGAGCTTTTTTGCCGCCTGCAGTGGGAACTTTGCGTTCGGCATGTGGAGCACGACGTGATCAAATTCTTCCGGCTTCATCTTCTCGCGTTCCATCATCGCTTTTGCAGCAGTCTCGATGTGATGAAAATACGCAGGTTCACCGGTGAAGCGTCCAGCGTGGGACGGATGTTTGTCATGCGCGCCGCGCCAGAAGTCAGGCGTGTCGGTTGTGTACGAAAGAGTGGAGTCGATGCGGCAGAGCCCAGAGTTTTTCTTCGTCGGAAGTCCGATGAGAAAGGCTGCGGCACCCGCTGCGGCTGAGTACTCGAGTGCGTCGCCTGGTTTGCTCTGCGCTGTATCGGCGCCGATCGCGAGTCCGCCCTTGATTTGCTTACTCTCGGCCATGGCACTCACGATTTGGATGGCTGCAGTGCCTGCCTTACATGCAAATTCTAAGTCAGCCGCGCGACAAAAAGGATTCAGTTGTAGTGCGCTCACAAGCATGCCGCTTGTCGGCTTCACTGCGTACGGGTGACTTTCGGAACCCACGTAGATTGCATCGATGTTTTTCGGATCAGTGTCACTCGTTTCGAGCGCCATCTTTGCGGCTTCCCATGCGAGTGTGAAAGTATCTTCATCAGACGACGCCACGGCTTTTTCGATAATGCCAAGACCGTCGGCTTGTTCGGTGCCGCGCTTCCAGTGCGCCGCGATTGTCTTGGATTCGATGCGGTACCCAGGGATGTATCTGCCGAAGGAAAGGATGACGGCTTTCATGTGAGCGGACAGTATAGCAGATTCCTGAAACACTGAATCGTGCATGACGTTATCGGGAGGCGGTGGAAGTGTTTCAGCGAAGGAGAGAGTAGCGTCAGAATCTGTGCACAAGATTTCCTTTTCATCATCATCGTGAAACACGTAATGTGTTTTCCGCTTCACGGACAAAAGGATCAAGAAACGACTTCAGAGTTGCCGCCGCGAGCTCATGTCCAAGCTTGTTCCAATGCGCATCGCAAGAGAAATAAAAGTAGGGCGGGGCGAGATTCGTTTCTTCGACGTACTTCTGAAATACAGGAATCAGGTCGAGTGATGGGATACTGTTTGCCGCTGCAAACCGAAGGACTCTTTCGTAAGAATACTGTGGATCAAGCGATTCGACGATTGGAGGAGCGAATGCATTGCGCGCGACTCCAACCGGATCAGGCACGATCGTAAGATAATCTGGAACTGTCATGAGAATAAGCTCCGCGTCCGTATCACTGACAATCTTCTGGAGACGTAGCAGTGTCGTTTCCGTCTCTTGCCATGCTCGAAGCCAAGCGACATCGGATGGCTTTGCATATACCTTGGTGATTTCGCCCGACATCAGACCTTGTTTCGCTGCGAACTTGGTGCCCAACCAGAGTCCGAAACGGTATGTAGCGCTTTCTCGTCGCAGCCATGCCTTGAGGTGAGGGTGTGTAATTGTTGCCGTGCCGGAAACAAGCGCGCCGCTATTATCACGAAATGTTAGCTCTGGGGATTGTAAGATTTCGCGGGAAAGTTCGGGGTCATTATTCATTACATCATTGCTGTAGAAGGCGAGGACTACGATATCTGGGGAGTAGTGTCTGACGACATGGTCGAAAAGTATTTCTTCCTGAACCGTGCCGATACCGATGAGCCCGAAATTGAGCACCTCCACATCGTTGCCGAACATCGTTTCTAGTCTGCGAGTGAATGTTTCCTCGTCACCCACGGAGTACCCCTCTGTGAACGAATCGCCCAGTACGGCGATCCGGATGCGACCCGGTTGACGTTGTTGTGATCGCTCGCGATCCCGCCAACCCAGTGAGTTGATGTGCACATAAGCGCCGGAACAGGATGACCGGATAAATCCAGATGTTCCTGGGACTAGGTCGACGCCGAGGAGAGAGCCGCGTGCGTTCCATTCATGAGTCGGGCGTCCCTGAAACGGTGATGGCACGAACCGCAATACGACTTCGATCATAAAAAAGAGTAGCAGCACAGAGGCTGCAAACTTCATGGTCGCGAGAAGCATCGGAAACAGGACGGTGACCAACATGTGTCGGATACGATTCATACCGTCATCCTATCGAGCCAACGATGCGTGCGCACTAGCCAAATGTCCGCTTGCTTGCGCTGCAAGGAGCGATACTTCACCTGCAAGGACTGCTGCGGCGATGCTTTCTGCAAGCTGTTGCTTGGCCTTGAGCCCTGACTTTGTTTTCAGAAGCATCTCACGGCACTTACTTTGGGCGGAGAGCATCGTGCCGCCGCCGTGTGTCCCTACGATGATCGCCGGCAGACGTACTTGCACCCTGAGCCCGGTTGGCGTTGCTTCCACTTCAGTATCCGCGAGAGATCCTTCGACGGTGTGCGCGATATCTTGGCCGGTTGCGAGGTATAGAGCGGCGATGATGTTTGCCGCGTGAAGATTTTTTCCAAGTGCACCTGCGATCTCAGAGCCAGATTTTAGTTTTGCATTCGCAACACCGACCATCGCTTCGGGTGTCGACTTCAACACGTCGGCAATGACGTCTTTCGAGAGCGTCGTACTCACGATGACTTCGTATCCGCGCCCGAGATCATGCGTTCTACGGCTCGGTTTTTTGTCCGAGTCCACGTTACCCGCGACGGTGACACATTTCACGCCGTCGAGTTTGGTAGTGATGAAATCTGCAATCGCCTGTGCTCCGATCGTGATCATATTCATGCCCATGGCGTCACCAGTCTCGGCGGCGATAGTCAGGAAGACGAACTGCTTGGCGATATCAAGGTCGTACTTTGTGACTTTCAAGTGGCCGCTTGTGCTGTGTGCTGCTGCCTTCCAGCCTGCTTCATCTTTGCGGATGAGATCGACAAGCTCTTGTACTCGCGTAGCGGATGCTGCGCGGAACGCGATGCTACGCGTGATGCCGTGCTCGGTGGATTTTGTGACGGTTGCTCCGGCAGCCGAGACTGCTTTGCATCCGCGGTTGATACTGGCGACCAGCGCACCTTCTGTCGTTGCGATAGGAAGATGGAGCTCGGTCTTCGCATTATTGGAAAAGACGACGGAGAGCGGACCGGCGTACCCCACGGGCATGCCGATCATGCCAAACATCTGCTCACAGTTTTTCTTTTCTGATTCACCAACTGCTTTTTCGTGTGGCTCAAGCGGGGAGAGGTCGACCTTCAGTTCGTTTTCAAGAATCGTTCGGCGCTGATTGATGCGCTGGAAACTGGAAAGCTGTTCGGGAAGATTCCGTAGGTCCATGAGACGGAGAGTGTAGCACAGAATTCTGTCCTTTCTTTGTCCTAGCTACAAAGAAAACTCGTGCGCGCAGACTCCCGGGAGCTGCCCCCACTCCTGCGCGCGCCTGCCCTTTGGATGCGGCTTTACGACGTGATAAGCCTAGAAGATTTTCCTGTTTTTGTTTTGAAGATAAGGCAATTCTTTTGAGCTTCAGCGAATTCGGTCACAGTTTGTACGCTGTCTTCTGCGCAGATGAGGTGCACCGTAGGGCCCGCGTCCATCGTATGCAGCACGTTCAGCTTCTCGCTTTTCCTGAGCCCTTCGATCTCTTTCAGGATGCGGTGCGTTTCATCGGATAGGTATTGCAGTGGTGGGTTCTGACTTTCCATCACGCGGTGCATCTCGAGTGCGTCTTCCTCAGAAACGACCTGAAGTTTTTCAAAGTCTCGCGTGCGCAGTGCGCTGATACATTCACGCATGCGCTTCGGGATGGCGCGCAGTCGCTCTGCGAAGAGAGGGCTTGTTGCAGCCGCAGCGTGACCTTCTGTAGAGCCGACCTTTTTTTCTTTCACACTCGGAACGATGACGATGTCATGCAGCGGCCAATGGTGCTCGTCTGCAATCTGCTCGGCGTATGAACTTGCCATGCCGTCAGCGTGGTTTATGAGTGCGACGAAGCCTCCGTAGGAGTTTCTGCCGGCAGAACCAGAGCCGAGTCGACTCAGGATGCTCACTTCTTCACGACTAAGTGGTCTTCCTTCCACCAGTGCGCCGTATGCTTCACCGAGACAACTGAAGACAGCGGCAGATGACGCAATCCCGATAGCTGGGGGGATAGCGGAGCGGATGGTGAGTGAGATATTTTTCGGAAGATTCTTTCCGCGGCCAAGACTCACGAGATATTCCTTCGCAAGTGTGAAGTGATGCGCAAGACGAGCGACGGACTGTTCGGTCTGAGGTTTTTCTGTGCCGTTTGCATCGTACGATTGTACGGTAAAAACATCAGATAGTTCCACGCTTGCCTCTACCGTCGGTGTGTCGAGCACCATGGAGAGTGAGTCTGCGGCCGGGAGCCTCAGAGCATCATTGCGGTTGCCCCAATACTTGATGAGCGCGATGTTCGGTGAGGAGGTGGCGGTGATCATGAGGCGTCAGTGTGACAGAGAAGGAAGTGCAAGTACCATCCCTCCGCCTCCGGTTCGCCCTCCCGCACCAATGACTTTGGCCGATCCACCTTCAGATTCGATCTGTTCAATAATCTTCAGCGCACTCTCTGGAACGATGCCGAGTGCTACCTGTGCTTTGTGATGATCACGCATGACCGCATGGAGCGATTCGCCTTTCAGGAGTCTCTCGGTGCACTCGCCGATTGTTGCGATGGCAGGTGCGATCTCCTCTTCTCGTGTCTTCATCCATGCAACAAGTTCTCGTGTCGTTTCATTCGGCCTGCCGCTGTCGATGAGCTTTGCGTTTGCGAGAATGCCTTTTGGGAGATCGATGATCTGCGGTTCTTTGCCTCGGGCATAGAGAATAGGAGCGGCTTCCCAGATCACCGCGAAGTCGATACCGCTGTGTCCTGGGTTGATCTCATCTTCTACGCCGAGCGCAATCTTTCCGCATGCGTTTCCGAGGAGTGCGCGACACACGGCAATGACGAGTGATGTGCTGGAGCCCATGCCTTTACCAAGAGGCAGATCGCATTGCACGAGGAGCGTTCCTTTCTGCGGACCTGTGAAAGGCAGCAGGTATCCAAAAATTCGTCCGACATACTCAATCCACTTTGGGTGCACCCCTCCTTCCCATACGATCACAGGTTCTTTGAGTGATGCATCTTTCGTCCACGTTACGGTGATGCATTCTTGTGACGGGATCGCGATACCGCGTTTACCGAAAACGACGGCGTATTCGCCCGAGAGAATGATTTTGCCGGGAGCGGAAGCGGTGGAGCTCATGATGGCTTTATCCGCCGAATCGGCGCTTACGTCTCTCATATTCTTTCAGTGCTTCGTCTAAGTCCGCATTTCCAATGTCTGGGAAGTACTTCGGACTAAAGACCCACTCAGCGTACGCAGCCTGCCACAGGAAGAAGTTACTCGTACGCTGCTCTCCGGACGAGCGAAGAATCACATCGATATCTGGAATTTCTGGGTGATCAAGATGTGCGCGGATGCTCTCCTCCGTTGCGTCGGTTGCCTTTGGCAATTTTTGGACTGCGCGCGCTACTTCATCCTTTCCTCCGTAGTCGACTGCAAGATGCAGGATGAAACCAGTCTCGTTTTTCGTCATTTCTTCCGTATCTTCGATCACCTTTTTTAGTGATGCAGGAATTCGGTCGCGTCGACCAGAGTGAACGAAGCGCGTTTTGTTCTCTTTCAAGTTTTCTGCTTCCCTGATGAGATATTTTTCGAGCATCGTCATGAGTTCGGCGATCTCACGTTTGTCTCGCTTCCAGTTTTCCGTGGAGAAACACCACACGGTGAGCGCGCAGACTCGTGGGTCTTTGCGACACCAGTCTGTCAGTGTCCGAAAGTTCTCGACTGCAACTTCATGGCCTTTCCAGACGTATAACAGGCCTTTTTCGCGCGCCCAGCGGCGGTTGCCGTCGGGGATGACTGCCAGATGGAGGGGCTTTTGGTCACTCATGGGAGATGGAGGATAGCGCCTTTGGGAGTCCAAGATGAAACCATGGTGCGTAGAGTTCGGGATTCTCTTTCATGTCAGTAAGTAGTTCACTGATCTCCACCCATTTCCAGTCCGCCACTTCTTTTGGGTTTGGTTCGATCGGCATCGTTGGATCAGAAACGCCGGTGAGGATGATGTCATATTCATGCTCCGTACCTTTTCCATGCGGATCATCTGCGCGATACACAAATGCAGGACCTTCTGTGAGCGAGCAGCCGAAGTTCATCTCCTCCATGAGCCTGCGTTCACCTGCGGCCTTGGCACCTTCACCTGGAAAAGGATGACTGCAGCATGTGTTTGCCCAAATGCCGGCGAACAGTAATTTTTCTTCGCTCCTTTGTTGCAACAGAAGCATCGTCTTCGACGCATCAAACACGTAGACCGAGATAGCACGGTGCAATGTGCCGCCATTCGTGTGCGCGGCAATAATTTCCATCTCCCCGAGAGGAGCGCCTGTGTCATCCGTCAGTGTCACGGTGCGGTTCATTGTGTCCATGGTACCAGCCGAAGAGAGCGCGTTGACAGTGTTCTTCTATTGGTTCGCAGCCCGCTGCGCGTCTTTCAAGCGTGCGTTAGGATGATGTCTGTCTTTCCGAATCTTCCATGACATCCACTCGCACTATCAAAAAGTATCACGTCGCCTTGGCACTCGTGGCCTTTGCAGTTCTTTCCTACGCATACGCGTTCACTCGCGACAGTGCGGTCAGGGACAGCGGCATTCTGACTGCCGTAGCTGCGGATCAGGCACAGAACTACCGCATGTTTCTAAAACTCGACACTGTTCCGGGTGAATCTACGGATGCAGTTCATAAAGGTGAAATTGAGATTGATTCCTATGCATGGAGTATTAGCAGGGGAATGGGTGCAGGCAAGCCGAGCATCGACGGACTCAAGGTGACGATGCCGGTGAACAAGGCATCCGGACGCGTCATGCTCTATACCGCTGGTGGCCTTAAGATCACACGTGCAGTCTTAAGCGTTCGGAAAAACGGCAGCAATGACGACTTCCTCAAGTGGATTTTGACTGACGCATATCCGGTTTCGTATCAGACTGTCGGCAACATCCATGGTGATGGCGTCACAGATCAGGTGACATTCACGGCTGGAAAAGTAGAAATTGAATACCGCCCTGCCGACGGTAGCGCTGTCGTCAAAGCTGGCTGGGATCAGCGCACGGGCAAGTCGGTCTCCTACTAATATTCGTCAGACGCTGACTTTTTCTACATTTTTTGTATCTGTCTGAGTAGTTTTTTCGGTGACGTTTTTTACGATCCCTTCAATCCGGTGCTTGCGAACGATATCCGCCGCGCGGAAGAGGCTATCAAACGTGCCGGCATCTACCCATTCTCTTTCTAGCTTCGTCGCTTTCGCGAGACCGCGCTGCACGTACCAGCCACTCACATCCGTGATCTCATACTCTCCGCGTGCGGATGGCTTGAGATTGCGGATAATATCGAAGCAGTGCTTGTCATAGACATAGCAACCCGTCACCGCCATGTTCGTTTTTGGATGCTTCGGCTTCTCTTCTACAGATACTACCTTCTCTCCATCCATTTCGGCGACGCCGAAACGCTCTGGGTCAGCGACTTCTTTTAGAAAGAGATGAGCACCTTCTGTGAAATTACGAATATGCGTTGAGAGATCATCGAAATACACGTTGTCACCGAGGATGGCACAGACGTCGTCGCCATCGACAAAACTTTCTGCGAGTCCGAGTGCCTGTGCGATGCCGCCAGCTTTATCTTGCACACGGTAACTGAACTCACATCCAAAATGTCCTCCGCTTCCGAGGAAGCCCGCCATTTGGTCTACGTGTTCACTTCCGGAAATAATGACAATCTCTTTGATGCCGGCATCCAAAAGTACCTGTAGCGGGTACAGAATGAGTGGTTTGTCGTAGACCGGAAGAAGGCTCTTGTTCTTAATTTCCGTCAGAGGCTTCAGTCTGGTTCCGCTGCCGCCGAAAATAAGGACTCCTTTCATGGCTCGGACAATACCAAAACTGGCCACTTTACACAATCGCAAATTGTTAAATTGTAATGTTATTGTAGGATGTACATATGAAGCTTCTTGTCACTGGCGGCGCCGGA
>JAKFXO010000060.1 GCA_021731345.1 Candidatus Peribacterales bacterium
GGGGGTCTGCTGGCGGGAGTCTGCGCGCACGCGTTTTCTTTGGTCCTTTCTTTGTCGCTTAGGACTTAGAAAGGACAATACAATCAAAATAATTGCTGTGCCCCTTCCGGCATATCCATCCCCAGTAGTTCGTAAGCAAGTTTCGTCACCGCGCGCCCTTTCGGTGTGCGATGGAGGAATCCGCACTGAATCAAGTACGGTTCGTACACGTCTTCGAGCGTCTCCTCTTCTTCCGACAAAGCAGCGGACAAAGACCCGAGTCCAACAGGACCACCGGAAAACTTTTCGATGACTGTAAGCAGGATCAATCTGTCCGTGGTATCGAGTCCACGCTCATCAATACCAAGTAAGCCGAGTGTCGCCTTCACGCGAGATGTCGATACCGTCTTTTCCTCATTCACTTGCGCGAAATCACGGATTGATCGTACAAGACGGTTTGCGATTCTTGGTGTAGCGCGACTTGCGTGCGCGATGAGCTTGGATGCATCAGCATCGATCATAAGCTCCAAGATTTTCGCAGTACGCGCGACAATCTTTTGAAGTTCTTCTGGCTTATAGAAAGACAGTTTAAAGTTATGAATAAAACGATCACGAAGCGGCATGCTCACGGCTCCTACTTTCGTTGTCGCACCAACCAACGTAAACGGCTGAAGATCGATACGCATGGATCTGGCAGACGGACCTTTGCCGATCATGAGATCAAGTGCGTAGTCCTCCATGGCGCTATACAAAACTTCTTCGATTGCTGGACGCATACGGTGGATTTCATCGATGAAGAGAACATCACCAGCCTGAAGATTTGTCAGAAGCGACGCCAAGTCTCCCGGCTTCTCGATAGCGGGGCCGGACGTCACGCGCACCTGCGCACCCATCTCACGCGCCAAAATGTACGCAAGCGTGGTCTTACCAAGTCCTGGAGGCCCATGAAGAATGGTGTGACCAAGTGGTTCTGAGCGCTTTTTTGCTGCATGCAAATACACTTTCAAATGTTCTTTGATCTCGGACTGACCAACATACTCATCCAAATTTACGGGTCGTAGCGTTGAGTCTGCCTGCTCGGCATCCTTGTCTTTCGCGGTCACTTTGACGTCCGCTTCTTCTTGCTTCCGCTGTTTGCGTTCGAGCGCCATGCGGCAAGTATACGTCAGTACACCCGATGCACAATTCACAAAACCGCATTATGAGTTGCAGCGCAGATTGAATACAATGAGCCAAATGTTCACACTCGAACCCACATCAGTTGCATTGATCGGCGCTAGCGGTGAAGAAAAAAAGCTCGGCCACTACATCCTCAAAAACCTTCTTGAGAGCGGATTTAAGGGAAAGATTTTTCCCGTGAACCCGAAACATGACGAGCTCATGGGGGTTCCGTGTTTTCACTCAGTCACCGAGATTCCAGGCACCGTCGAGATGGTCGTGATCGTCACGCCAGCAGCAACGGTTCCGGCACTCGCAGAAGAATGCGGCAAGAAAAAAGTGAAGACGATCGTCGTGATCTCGGCAGGATTTGGTGAGACCGGAACAAAGGAAGGGCACGCAGCAGAAGAAGCCCTCAAAAAAACGTGCGAGAAATACGACATGAGCATGGTCGGACCAAACTGCTTAGGCGTCTTACGTCCGAAAATTGGCTTAAACGCATCGTTCGCAGCAACTCCAAGCAAAGCTGGAGACATCGCACTTCTCAGCCAATCCGGAGCCATGGCAGTCGCACTGCTCGATGCTGCTGCGCCACAACATCTGCATTTTTCTTTCGTCGCAAGCATCGGCAATAAGACTGATCTCGATGAAGTGTCATTTCTCGAAGTCTGCGAGAAAGACAAGGAGACAAAGGTGATCGGCCTGTATCTAGAAAGCATTAAAAACGGGCGAACATTCGTCGAAACCGCGAAAAGGATTGGAATGAAAAAACCAATCGTGCTCATTAAAGCTGGAGTCTCTGCACGCGGCGCAAAAGCTGTGTCATCTCACACCGGTGCACTCGCTGGTTCCACTGCAGGTCTGGACGCTGCATGTGAAGCAGCTGGCATTCATCGTGCTGGAACAACACAAGAATTTTTGGCGCTCCTGACACTCCTGCGTTCGTCTCCCCCTCTCCTGAGTCGGAACATTGCGATCATTACGAATGCTGGAGGACCGGGAGTTCTCGCAACAGATGCGTCCGAGTCAGCTAGTCTTAGTTTGGCTCAACTCAGCGATAAAACAGTTGCAACGCTCAAGGCTGCTTTGCCGCCTGCCGCCAGTGCCGCAAACCCCGTAGACGTACTCGGTGACGCACTCGGGGACAGGTACAAAGTCGCACTCACCGCCGTTGCAGATGATCCCGAAGTCGATGGCATCGCCGTACTCCTGACACCGCAAGTCATGACGCCATGCACGGAAGTTGCGCGCGCCATCGTGGCTGCAAAGAAAACGAGGTCGATGCTCCCCATCACGACAAGCTTCATGGGTGGAGCGCAGGTAGAAGAAGCGCGTTCTATTCTCCGGCAAAACGGTATCGCAAGTTTTGAGACTCCGGAAGAAGCAGTGCGAGGCCTCAAACTTCTCCTGAAACCAGACGATGAACAAGAGGAAGATGATGATGCAACCGGAGATGATCGTGCATCCGCTGCGCGCCAACTTTTGAAAGGTCGAACGGGACTCGTGTCAGAGGAAATCGCCGCTGAACTTTTCGCTCTGTATGATCTTCCTATTCCTGAACAAGCGGTTGCAACGAGCGCTAAAGAAGCGCAGCAATTAGCTGAAAAGATTGGGTATCCCGTCATCGCAAAAGTTAGCTCACCAGACATCCTCCATAAAACGGACGTCGGTGGCATTCGTACAAATTTGAAGACATCGGATGATGTCAAAAAAGCGTATGACGACATTGTGAAAGCGTGCACGAAAAATGTTCCAGGTGCTGCCATTCGCGGAGTACTCCTGCAGCAATTTTTGCCGATCGGAAATGAGTTCATCGTCGGTGGCTTGAGTGACCCGTCGTTTGGACCCATCGTCATGGCCGGACTCGGAGGAATTTATACAGAACTTTTCAAAGACACCTGTTTCCGTTTGGCACCTGTCGGAGAAAAAGAATCGTACGACATGCTCATGAATTTAAAATCCTGGAAACTACTCTCAGGAATGCGCGGTAAAGGAGCGCTCGATATCGATGCGCTCGCAGACGTCATTCGAAAAGTGTCACGCATGCTCGCGGACTGTCCACGTATTGTGGAAATCGACTTGAACCCCGTACTCGTCGGTAATACAGGTGTCGTCGTCGCAGACACAAAAGTAGTTCTTGGCTAAGACTAGCCATGAATTGATACTTGCTTTTTTGGCATTAAGTTTTATAATATCAACCTTTCTTTCACCATTCTTCCTATGAGATTCCTCCGCATCCCGGCGTACCTGACGGTTCCGACTCTGTGTCTGGCCATCGCGCTTTCGGTTGGCTCTTCGGTCAACGCGGACGGTCTCGCAAGTAAGAACAAATCTCGCATTCCTATGCAGCCAGGTCTCACTATTGATCGTGACCTCCTTCGTCGCGCATTCCTTCTGACTCCTGCAGTACCATCCAAAACAGAACGTGTTGTGATGAAAATGCGCAAAGACCAGCGTGCTGCCGAAAGAAAAGTGGTCAAAGTCGCTGAGGTGAAAACAGACGTTGTCGTAACGCCGACTGTCGTCATCGCTCCAGGCAGAGATAGGCTGGCCGTCAAAGGACCAGTGATCCCATCTCATTGCAAAGCTCTCCACACGCACGAACGCGCGTCGTGCATCTATCATGCTCAACTGAAGAAAACTGTGCGCGTTCAGCGCATGACGGCGAAGTAATGCATCGAAGTGCACCACAGTCTTTGCTACACTGCACCGTATGCGAGGTAACGTCGTTATCGCAGGCATCGTCATCCTTATTCTCTGTGGAGGACTCGCCGCCGCTGATTTTGTGCTGACCGAAGGTCCACAAATGGTCGCTGTGCAGGGCACGACAGATACCCTGCCTCCTGCAGAACTCCCCTCTTCGTCTTCATCGTCATCCATCTCCTCATCGGAGGCAGTAGCTTCGTCAAGCGTCGCGTCGTCCCAGGCTCCGGTCATTACCGAGAGCTCTTCTTCTGCCGCAAGTTCCACACCGGGCATTGTGAAAAAAGGTGTCTCGACCAAAAAAGCGAGTGGTATCAAGGTTGAAGATGTCCTGGCAAAACTCCAGCTCGTCACGCAGGAAACAAACGAAGCAAGCTTCCTCCTTCTGACTGCTCCAGATAAGACCAAGGTGAAAACGTACGTACTACTGCGCAATAACGATCGCGCCTTCCTCTTCTCCTGGATGGAGAGCGATGACGTAAAGTCTGTTTTCGCAGGACTGAAGCAAGCTCTCCAGGAACAATTCTCAGGAAAGGTCACAGATCTCGTGGATGAAACTCGCTCAACAGCCGGCGGCCCTCCTGTGGACTACCTGACATTTATTGATCCTGCCCTAAGCGCTGAGAGAATCGTATTCCTAAGAGTTAGAACAAGGCTCTATGAACTCCACGTTGCAGAGAATGGCGATGCTATGCTGGAACAACTCATCGCGGAACTGAGCAAATAAGAAGACATAATCACTGTTGACGCACGATCAGCTTCTCTCTAAAGTAGCGCGGCTATGGCGAAAAAGATCATGAAAGTCATCAAAGTGCAGGCACGAGGCGGCCAGGCCAACCCGGCTCCGCCACTCGGTCCTGTGCTCGGACAAGCTGGAATCAACATCCAGCAGTTCTGTCTGCAGTTCAACGATAAGACGAAGGCGAAGATGGGTCAGGTTATCCCTGCTGAAATCACGATCTACGAAGACCGCAGTTTCACGTTCATCCTGAAGCAGCCACCTGCTTCTTTCTTGATCCTCCAGAAAATTGGCAAAGAGAAGGGTTCCGGCAAGCCGAACAAAGAGAAAATCGGCACGATCAAAATGTCTCAGATCAAAGAAATTGCGAAGGAGAAGATGTCCGACCTCAACACCACGAAGATCGAGTCCGCGATGAACAGCATCGCCGGAACCGCGAAAAACATGGGCATCATCGTCGAAGACGACCTTCCAAAGGCCGCCTAACCTGCCGAGATCAAATAACCGATGTGCATGCGGCGCAAGCCTTTTTCGCTGTGCGATGCGACAAAAAGCTCAAAACAATAGTAGGCTAGCAGCAACTTCCCCGCTTCATTATGTCAGCTTTCAACTTTAGCCTCTTCGACGCCTCGACGCTTTTGTATGCGCTCTTGGTTGTCGTCATTTCGTACGTCGCGCTCTTCATCCCGAGCATGATGGTAACGGGTTCCAAGCCAGAAGGGATCGCAAAGGCGATTTCTTGTTATCTCTGGAAGACGTTTGGATTGGTCCTTCTTGGTATGAGCGTCGTACAGCTGACGATCAGCATCATCGGAGATTCGCTCCCTGAGTTCCCTCTTCTTTCCGCACTCATCCTTCTGCTCGTCACGGGCATCGGCATCATGGTGCATTCCAGTCGCATCCTCGCAACTGTCGATCATGCTTCTGTCATGGTTCCTCGCCTCGTCTTTACACACACCATTGAAGTCATCGGCGGACTGATTGCTTTCGTCTCCGCACTCTCACTCATGCTTGGCTTCCTCATTACGGAGCGCATCGATGGATGGCAGATGCCAGTCACGATGATTCTGCTTGGTGTCACGATGATGCTCTCAGCTTCACTCCACATCAGTGCAAAGAACCGTAACGCCTCCAAGGCAGCTAAAAAGAGGAAATAAGACCCTCTTACGATAATCAAAACGCCTAGTACCGCTTCGGTGGAATCAGGCGTTTTCATTTGCCTTTTAAAGCCCACATCAGCAGAATAAGCGCGCTCGTGGGAGTTCCGCGTATGCGAGACGACCCTTTCTACCACGTTCCCCCAACCAACATGAGCAAGGCTAAGAAACCCTCTACAAACGTTGCCCCGAAAGGCGGCAAAAAGTATCGCGAGAAAAAGCTTCTCGTTGATAAGCCAGCGTATCCGCTCACGGAGGCAGTCGCCCTTCTTACGAAGGTCGCTGTAACGAAGTTTGACGGATCTGCTGAGGTGCACATTCGCATCGGCGCAGACATGACGCAGTCCGACCAGCTCGTTCGCGGTACTGTTTCCCTGCCACACGGCACGGGTAAGAAGGTTCGCATCGCAGCGTTCGTCACAGACGACTTCGTCGACGAAGCCAAGAAGGCTGGAGCTATGCACGCAGGTGCAGCCGACCTCATCAAGCAGATCGAGGGAGGAATGTTGGATTTCGACATCACGGTCGCTATGCCACAGCTCATGAAAGACCTCGGTAAACTCGCCAAGGTTCTTGGACCAAAAGGACTCATGCCGAGCCCAAAGTCCGGAACAGTGTCGGATAAGCCAGCAAAGGTCATCGAAGAGCTCAGCAAAGGACGTATCGAGTTCAAAATGGACAAGCAGGCCATCATTCACGGTACGTTCGGCAAAGTCAGCTTTGGCGCACAGAAGCTCACGGAGAACCTTCAGGCTCTCCTCAACGCCGTCAAAGAAGCTCAGCCATCCGGTATCAAAGCTGCCTACATCTTGTCCGTCAGCATCAACCCAACCATGGGTCCTGGCATCAAGATCCAGCTGTAATGGAAGGGCCTACCAGCAATGCATTCCAAGGAGGCGGGCAACCGCCTCCTTTTTTGATTCCTGCAGAGCGAATGACGGTGCCATTTGAAACCGGCGATGGCATCAAACGCGTCATGCTTGATACGACTGGAGCGATAATGATCGGCGAAGGTGATTCGATGATTGTTGTTACGACGGACGCACAGATACTGCAAAAAATTGCGATGATGATTCGAGCACCAGACATCGTGGAGCCACTCACTGGCACGGAAGCCGAGCTTCCGCTGAACTGTCGATCAACTGCCAAGTGGCTGATGCGTAATGACAAATCTGTTGCATCCGAAAGCGGCATGGAACACGGCGAGTTCATTGGACTCGAGGATGCAAAAAAGACATTCGGATATCCGCTCGGAGTGGAGTGGAGCACAGGAAATTTGCGTGAAGATGTCACACCGTTTCATGAAGGTGTGATTCTCGGTGCCGTGGGTGATGACGAACTTGTGTTTGAAAAACCGGGCTACTCACTCCCCTACCAATTCAGCCTTCTAAGCGCCATTGAAGCCCGTAATCTCAATATGAAAGATAATGGCCATTATCTCCGATCGTTCTACGGCAGCACTACATAGCTGCAAGAGTCCCACGCACATCATCCAAACTTTCGAGCGTCAGTAGTTTCGTCCTGAGCTCTTTCGCGCCATCGAAACCTTTCACATAGGAGCCAAGGTGACGACGCATCTCAAGCACTCCCCTTTTCTCTCCCTTGTACTTCACCGACAAGTCGATGTGATCGAGGATGAATGGAACTCGCTCTCGGAACATTCCAAACTTTTCGTCGGACGTGAGCTCACGCTTTTCAGGAAGTTTTCCAGTCGTGAGCGCTTCATGAATTTCATGCATCAACCACGGATTGCCATACGTCGCACGGCCGATCATGACGCCATCTAAGTTACCGATCATACGCACTGCGTCCTCCGCGGATGCAACGTCGCCATTGCCGATCACAGGCACCGAGACATTGCGCTTGAGCTCGTAAATTGGCTCCCAGTCTGCCTTCCCGGTAAATTTATCGCAGTACCTGCGTCCATGAATGGACAGTGCCTTGGCACCTGCATCCACCAGTGCTTTGCAGAACGGAATGAGATTTTCACGACTATCCCAACCAAGACGCGTCTTCACGCTCACGGGAATCGTCACCGCTTTGCTTGCCGCAGCTACGAGCTCCGCTGCAAGTGCGGGGTTACGCATAAGCGCAGAACCGTAACACGATGAGACGATCTTGGCTGCCGGACATCCCATATTAATATCGATACCATCAGCACCGGCTTGTTCGATCACTTTGCAGGCATCGAGAAATTTCTGTGGATCGGAACCAAAAATCTGGACGATGAACGGACGCTCGATCGTTGGATCAAACTCCAACATCTTGAGCGTGCGTGCGGCTCCGTAGGAAATAGCATTAGTACTGAGAAACTCGGTATACACCACGGTTTCGGGCGCCACTTTTTTGATGAGTTGGCGGTACGACGCATCCGTAACGCCTGCCATGGGAGCAAGCGCGACAATCGGCCGACGGGTTGTAGTCCAAGAAAAGGCCATGGGACCGTGCAGTATAGCCGTATTATCCCAATCTTCCACCGTCCCCGCTAGCAATCTAGCGCTGCAACGATGTTTACTTTAGGCCAAAGGTAAGCGCATACTTGGCTCCATGGTCGATGTTCTGCGCTTCATCATTCCGGTCGCCATGGCTCAGCCAAGTAGTCTCAACCCAGGGACTGCGGAGTGTTTTGAAATTTTCACGAACGGCGGCCTCGGGCAACCGGGCATTGGCTGGACCTGCGCACAACAATACGTAGGGAACCTTACTTTCGTCGTCATCGCGATGGCAGCAACCATCTCACTGATTCTGCTCATGGTGAACGGTTTTCGTTATATGATCGGTCCTGCAATTCCTGGAGGAAGCTCAGATCAAGCCAAAAAAGGCATCACGATGGCACTCGTCGGACTTGCTGTGTCTCTTCTCGCATACGTCATTATCGACACTATCGTTTCCAGTGTTACCCTCTAATCTCATGCCAAAGAAAAATTCGCCCGCCGACTCCTTCAAGTCGATTCAGATACTGAGCGCCAAAGCCCAGTCTCTCTGGACGAAGGCAAAATCCAAGATGCATCACGAAGACCCCAAATTCACGAAATCCGTACTTCCACCGGAGCAGAAGACACGCAGCGTGACACAGCTAGACCTTTCGGTCAGCACCGTCGCCAAAGCCACAATGACGCTGCTGTTGGTCATTGCAGCCGCACTGGCGCTCTATGTCATTCGCGACAAGCTGATCATCCTCTTCCTCGCATTCTTCATTTCCGTCGTCATCGATACCAACGTTCGTTGGCTTGAGCGACGTCGTATTCCGCGTCCGGTTGCAGTCCTTCTTTTGTACTTCATCTTTATCGCAACGGGCGTCTTTCTTTTGGCGTCCCTCATTCCGATCGTCGCTTCACAGCTTCAAGACATCGCTCGATACATGAACACATCCGCAGACTCGTTCCTCATCAACCCACACGTACAATTTACGTTTTTGTCCGATGGCATGAATGAAAAACTGACGGCAATGACGCAGGATTTCTTGCAGCAGATGGGCATCAAAGACCGTGCCTCAGCTCTGTTCCAATTCGGCCAAAACCTCTCTGCAGTAGCTCAAACGTCCATTGAACTCGCCGTACAGATTGCAGGATCAGTGTTTAACTTCATGGTGAATTTCGTCCTGATTCTCGTGCTCGCATTCTTCATTCAGCTTGAGCGCGAAAAGATTTCGGACTTCCTCCGCTCGGTCATGCCGCGCGAATATCGCGGATACTACGATGCAAAGGCTGAAGCTATTTACATGAAAATTTCACAGTGGTTCCGTGGCCAGCTCATGCTGTGTCTGGCAATTGGCTCGCTCGTCTTCGTCGCTCTCAAGATTCTCGGCATGCCATACGCGCATACCTTGGCACTTCTCGCTGGTTTCACCGAATTCATCCCATACGCAGGTCCACTCATCGGCGCGCTTCCAGCTGTCATCATTGCTTTGTCTCAGTACGGATTTGTATGGGCTGCAGTCGTTGCGTTGGTCTACTACGTCATCCAGCTCTGTGAAAATAACCTGCTCGTTCCACTCATCATGAAACATGCAGTTGGCCTTTCCCCTATTGCCATTATCTTCGGCATGCTTGTGGGTGTCAGCTTCCCTGATACGGTGCATCCGGTGGTCGGCATTATCCTCGCTGTCCCTACAACTGCGGTCATCACTATCTTCGTTCAGGACTTCTACCTTCTCCGCAGGCGTAAATAAGCCCTATGTCAATTATTTTCAACATTCGTCCAATTCAATCGGTTTCATATAAACATCAATTCCAAACGGTTCCCAGGGTCTCTGGCGTTGTGTTAAGATTATTGATCACACGATATTTCTAGCACTCTCACATAGAGAGTGCTAACATCTTCTCTTCCACACTCTCTATGCACCCCTTCGATCGATTCACGCCTAACGCGAAGCTGGCACTGCAACTCGCAGAGCAAGAAGCGAAGACGATGAAGTCGCAATACATCGGAACTGAGCACTTGCTGCTCGGCCTCCTCGGTATTCCGAAGTCACTCGGCTTCTCCATTCTGACGGGAGCTGGTGTCACGCATGAGAACATCCGTATTCTCCTCAAAGCTCAAAAGGCTTCTGATGATGAAGGCCAAAACGTGAAGCATGGTCTTTCCTTGTCTCTGAATACTGCCATCGAACAGAGCGTCATGATCGCGCACAAGTTCCGTCATGCGAACATCGGAACCGAGCACCTTCTCTACGCGCTCATCTCGAGCGGCAAGAATGCTGCGACCATGCTTCTTGAAAGCATGCAGATCAATCCGGATGACCTCAAGATTCATATTGAGGAAATGTTCGGACAGATTTCAAGCTTCCGCAATCAAAACAAGAACCTTGAGACATCACTTGAATCCTTCTTCCATGGCCTTCAGGGCGCCCTTTCAGGTATGCAGGGCCCAGGTGGCGAAGCAGAAGGCTTGAAGCGCCGTAAAGCAGAAGGAAAGAGTAAGACTCCTGTGCTCGACTACTTCAGTGACGACATGACAAAGAAAGCAGGCGAGAAAAAGTTGGACCCGATCATCGGACGCGATATGGAAATCGAGCGTCTTATCCATATTCTGAATCGTAAGACGAAAAATAACCCAGTTCTCATCGGTGAGTCCGGTGTTGGTAAGACCGCCATTGTCGAAGGTCTTGCACAGCGCATCGTTGAGGGAACGGTTCCACCAAGCCTCAAGAAAAAGCGTGTGCTCCAGCTCAACATGGGTTCTATCGTTGCTGGTACCAAGTACCGCGGTTAATTTGAGCAGCGTTTCGACGACATCATCAAAGAAGCGTCTGAGAGCAAAGGTGAAATCATTCTCTTCATCGATGAACTTCACACTGTTGTCGGCTCCGGTTCTGCCGAAGGTTCACTCGACGCAGCAAATATCTTGAAGCCAGCACTCTCTCGCTCGGCTTTGCAGGTCATCGGTGCCACGACGACGAATGAATATCGTACCTCCATCGAGAAAGATCGCGCACTCGAGCGCAGGTTCCAGTCCATCATGGTCGAAGAGCCATCCATCGAGGATGCCATCAAGATTTTGAAGGGTCTCAAGGGTACGTTTGAGCGCTTCCACAAGCTCCATATCGATAATCTCGCTATTGAGGCTGCCGTGAAGCTCAGCAAGCGCTATCTCACTGAACGATTCCTCCCAGATAAGGCCATCGACGTGCTTGATGAAGCCGCAGCCGGAAAGAGTATTCACATCAAAGATGACCACTCCCCTCGCCTCAAAGAAGTGGAGCAGGCTCTCAAGGATTTGGAATCCAAAAAGCAGCTCGCAGTTCGTGAACAGAAATATCAGTTCGCGCTGAAACTTCGGAAAGAAGAAGAGGACCTCGTTGAAGAAAAGAAAATCCTGCTCTCACAGGAAGACGGTGATGTCCGCACTCCTGTCGAGATCAACGAAGACGACATCAACGCTGTCATCGCACGCATGACCGGTATCCCAGTGAGCCGCCTCATGAAGTCTGAGACGAAGCGCCTAAACTCGCTAGAAAACGTCCTCAGAAAACATATTGTGGGTCAGGATGATGCTCTCACGAAGGTTGCTCGCGCTATCCGTCGCAGCCGTGTCGGTATCGCAGACGCTCGTCGTCCGATTGGAAGCTTCCTCTTCATGGGACCAACAGGTGTTGGTAAAACAGAGCTCGTCAAAGCACTCGCAACGGAAATTTTCCAGCGCGATGATGCCCTCATTAAGATCGACATGTCAGAGTTCATGGAACGCCACAACGTCTCCAGGCTTACAGGAACGACAGCTGGCTACGTTGGCTACGAGGAAGGCGGACAGCTCACGGAGTCCGTGCGCCGCAAGCCATACTCAGTTGTTCTCTTTGATGAGATCGAAAAAGCTCACCCTGAATTCTTCAACATCCTCCTTCAGATCATGGAGGACGGTCAGCTCACCGACGGTCAGGGTAAGACAGTGGACTTCCGCAACACGATCATCGTCATGACGAGCAACATCGGAGCCGACAAGCTCACGAAAGAAGCAGGAAAGATCGGATTCAAACTCGGTGACGACGCACGTCGTGAAGAAGTCATTTATGAAGAGAAGCGCCAGGAAGTTCTCCGCGAACTGAAGGATCACTTCAAGCCTGAGTTCCTGAACCGCGTCGATCACACCATCGTGTTCAACGCTCTCTCGCAGGAGAACATCCGTAAGATTGTGCAGCTCCACGTCGACAAGCTTACGTCCCGCTTGAAAGAGCAGGGCTACGGACTCGTCACGGACGACAAAGCTATCGAGATTCTCGGCACACTCGGCTTTGATCCGGAATACGGCGCACGTCCGGTACGCCGTACGATCCAGGACAAACTTGAGGATCAGATCGCTGAAAACATCCTGAAGGGCATGTTCCAAAAGGGCGATACCATCAAAGTCGTCGGTAAAGACAAGGACGAACTCGTCCTCATGCATGACGATACGGTAGCCCACAAACCGCAGAAGAAAGAGAAAAAGTCGGCTGTCGCCTAACCCTAGAACTCATACGGAAAGGACGCTGGAGCAATCTGGCGTTTTTCCCGTATTTCTGCTATACTGTAATGATTCCCTGAAACCCAAAAACACATGCCCATCGAAGCCGTCAAAATCCCGCAGAACGTGTACGTGGAGGACCGTATCATCGGTCCGATCACACTGAAGCATCTTCTCATCGTGGGAATCGGCGCAGGTATCAGTTACGCCATCTTCGCATCAGCCCAAAAAGCTGGTGTCACGAACATCGTGGTTCTCGGAGCATGTTGGACGCCGGCAGCCATTGCCGCTGCCTTTGCATTCTTCAAAGTGAACGACCTGAGTCTGTTCAATATCATCCTGCTCAGCATCGAGGGCTTCAATAAGCCGTCTCAGCGCTACTGGAGTCCATATCCGGGCATCAGTATCAATCTCATCACGTCGCAGCACGCAAAAGAGATCGTGGAAGCGAGTGCAAAAGCTGAGAGCAATGCGAACAAACTTGCAGACATCACGCGCCAGCTCGAGAAACGTCAGGAAGAACTCAATAAGCTAACAGCACATGACAGACCAAGTCCGGTCGCCGTGGAAGGAATCCGTACACAGCTCGCAGAAAATGTGAAGCACGGTGTGTACGAACATGAGCCTGCCGAAGAGTCGCCAATCTTCAAGGAATCCCCTACTCCAACAGCTGTCCGCACAGATCGCGTACAGGCAGAAGGACTGGATCCAAACAAATCCGTCGACACTATCACCAACCGTTCCAAAGCCTAACTATGGCCACAACTAACGACACATCGGGTGACAGCGGACAGGGCGCAGCTGTGCCAAGTACCGTACGCAAGAAAAAGAAGGGATTCGCCGTCTCAACGCAGCGCTATCTCCCTATCGCTGAGATCAAAGAAGATACTGTCGTTCTCAAAAACGGCGGACTCCGCGCCGTGCTCAAAGTGAACTCACTCAACTTCAACCTCAAAAGTGAAATTGAGCAGCAAGGTATCATCGCTGGTTATCAGGCATTCGTGAACACCATCATCTTCCCGATCCAGATTCTCATTCGTTCGACGCGCCTGAATATCGACCCATACATCCAAAGTCTCAAGCAAAAAGCGGAGACGCAGACGAGCCCACTCATGAAAGATCAAACGATCGACTACGCAGACTTCATGGAGAAGCTCGTGGATATCGCAGATATCATGCAGAAAAATTTCTATATCGTTGTTCCTGTCGATGCTCCAAGTAAAACAAAACGAGGACTCGTGCAGCGATTTTTGGAATGGATCAACGTCGATGACACTCGCTCGAAGGCACTTCAACGCAGTCGTGAATTCCGCGCGTACGCAAAAATTCTTCGCGACCGCATCACGCTCATTCAGTCCGGACTGGAAAACGTCGGTATCACAATGCGTCGTCTCAAGAC
>JAKFXO010000070.1 GCA_021731345.1 Candidatus Peribacterales bacterium
ATATCAAACTGAAACAAAACGATGTAGCCCAGCGCGCGACATCACTCCAGAAAACACAGAAAACTCTGGAAGACTACAAACTCATCGCACCGTTTGATGGCGTTGTGAGCAGATTGGACTACAAAGTCGGTGACAATCTTTTGGATACCGGCGATGAGAAATATGTCGTGCTTCAAAATAAAGACTTTATCGTGGTCACCATTCCTTTGGATCAAGTCGACATCGTTCGTATCAAACGTGATATGTCCGCAAGCATCGTCTTCGACGCACTGCCAGGACAAACCTTTGACGGTGTCATCGATGAAATCGATTCAACGCCCATCGAATCATCCGGTGTCGTGTCCTATAACGTGCTCGTAAAGCTCCCCACACCGAAAGACCTCACCATCCTCTCGGGTATGACCGCAACCGTGCAGGTGCAGACTGCAAAAAAAGAAAATGTCGTCGCGGTGCCGAATTTGGCACTCGCTCGCACTGGTGGCCGCACAACTGTGACACGTGCGACAGGAGAAGTTGTCATGGTAGAAGCTGGCATGACCGACGGCCGATTCACGGAGATCCTCTCAGGACTCAATGAGGGTGATATGGTCGTGTCTATGAACGTGACGGTGACTGCGTCCTCTAGTGGAGGCAATTCACAAAATCAGACGCAGCAATTGATGCGTGCCACCGGAGGTATGGGGCCGGGCGGACGATAACTTTTCCTCGCAGCAATGATCACGATGCACCAAGTCACCAAAGCCTATCCGCTCGGAGCCGAGAATCTTCTCGTGCTCAAAGGAATCACACTGACGATCAAGTCTGGTGAATTCGTCGCGATCATGGGACCTTCGGGTTCTGGGAAATCGACACTCATGAATATCATTGGACTACTTGATACGCCAAGTAGCGGATCATATGTATTGGAGGACACAGAAGTTGGAACGCTTGAGGAGAACGACCAGGCAATAGTCCGTAGTCGCCGTATCGGCTTCGTGTTTCAGTCATTCAATTTGCTGCCTCGTATGGACGCGCTGAGGCAAGTGATGCAGCCACTGCTCTACCAAGGTGTGCACCGGGAAATCGCCAAGAAGCGCGCAAATGACGCTCTCCACGCCGTCGGGCTTGGTGACCGCATTCTGCATAATCCGAGCGAGCTTTCCGGCGGCCAGCAGCAGCGAGTTGCGATCGCACGCGCCATCGTGACAGACCCCGCCATCATTCTTGCGGATGAGCCAACCGGAGCGCTCGACACAAAAACTGGCGCAGAAGTGATGGATATCCTGACGATATTAAATAAGGCAGGAAAAACCATCGTCATGGTGACACACGAACCGCGTGTCGCGGGTTTTGCGCATCGCACCATCCACATTGAAGACGGACTCATCCGAAACCCCTCATGAACTTCCTCGAAAATATCAGAAACGCTTTCGGCGCGATCTACAGTAATAAATTACGTTCGATGCTCACGATGCTCGGCATCATCATCGGTGTAGCGTCAGTCGTACTCATGATCGCAATCGGCCAAGGCGCACAGAAAAGCGTGACGTCGCGCATTCAGAGCCTAGGAACAAACTTACTAACTGTGTCGCCAGGTAGCCCGAGTCAGACGAACGTCCGTTTTGGTGGAGGAGGTGGAGGCGGACAGGCTACCACCGCGCTGACACTTGATGATCTTGCGGCAATTCGCGAGAAGGTCACCGGACTCTCCGGTATCGGACCCGAAGTCAGATCTCGTTCGCAGGTTATCGTTGGAAGTAAAAACGCTTCTACAACCGTGCTCGGCACAACGCCTGACTACGTGACGGTACGTAATGCCCCAGTTGAATATGGCAGCTTCATCTCAGACGAGAATGTAACAAACGTCGACAAAGTCGCGGTTCTCGGCACACAAGTTGTTACCAATCTTTTTGCGGGCTCTGATCCGATCGGCGCAGATATTCGCATCGGCAATACTATTTTTACCGTCATCGGCATCCTGAAATCCAAGGGGCAGCAGGGCCAAACCAACCAGGACGACATTATTATTGTCCCGCTTTCTACGATGCAACGACGCATCGTCGGAAATAACAACATTGGTTCCATCGGCATTTCCGTCGCTGACCAAGATGCGATGGCAGCGAAACAACAAGAGATCACCGCAGTACTCCTCAACTCGCACCGCATCACCGATATTTCCAAACAAGACTTCACGGTACTCAACCAAGCTGACGCAGTCGAAACCCTGAATCAAGTCACAGGTGTTTTCACACTGCTGCTCGGTGGCATTGCGGGCATCTCGCTCCTTGTCGGTGGCATCGGCGTGATGAATATCATGCTTGTATCTGTCACCGAACGAACGCGTGAAATTGGTATTCGCAAAGCCATCGGCGCAAAGAAGAAAGATATTCTTCTACAGTTCCTCATCGAATCAACGGTGCTCAGCGTTCTTGGTGGAGCGGTCGGTATCCTCATCAGCTGGCTCGGTTCGATGATCGTCAAATCTCAATTCAGTCTGGATGCAGATATCAATCTCTCATCCGTGATGCTCGCGTTCCTCTTCTCTGTCGGAGTGGGTATCTTCTTCGGATTATTGCCCGCGTGGAAAGCGGCCAAGCTTCGGCCTATTCAAGCGCTTCGATACGAATAGCTTAGAGCCAACCAAACATCGCCTTGGCATCATTCATGGCGAGCTTCACGATCGGATTCAGGACAGGAGCCATAGCGGTCTGAGCGCGCTGCATAACTTTGATGAGGCGATCAACCTCGGCTTCCTGATCCTGCTGAGCCTTGAGAGATTCAAGAGCGGATGCGAGACCGAGAGCAGTGAAATCACGCGAGACATCATACGCGGCAAGCCTCTGCGCTTCTTTAAATTGAGCGGAGACAGAGCCCTTGGCCTGATCGAGTGCGATCTGACGCTTGAGAAGCACGGCATCGAGCGACGCAACCTGCGTACGCGTGGCGCGGAGTGACGATGGCGGAGCAGTGACGACGGCAAACGCGAGAACGGATGCAACGATGACGTTACTCATGACCGCGAAAAGTCCTCCGATGATCACCCACTGGTAACGGCGGAAACGGAGTGCGTTGTACTTCTCCACAACGGAGAAGCGTAGTTTCGTTTCACTACGGATATCCAGAGCAGGAACAAACACGAGTGACTGGAGCTTGGTTGCAACGGTCGACATTGGCTGCCAACGCGTTAGAAGGAAATCTTTTGCTGTCTTGAGTTCGGACGCAACATCCGACGCAGGCATACGTAGTACCTGCGTAATGCGCTCATCACTGAGTCCTACGAGCATCGAAAGGATGAGCAGACGCTCTGCTTCTTTTGGGAGCGACCACAGTGCGTCGTGCAGCGTTGCAACTGACTGGCGCTCTGCTTCAGATAGCCACACAAGGCTCGGTAGATAGATAGAGCCAATATCAGCCGCGACAATATCGCGATCTTTCAGCGCCTGATCTGCAGCATCAAGTAAGAGCTTGAGGCTGAGTGTGCCAAACCACCACAGAGACATCGCACGGACAAGAATGTCTGAGTAAATTTCGGTGAGGATAGTTTTTGCAAGATCCGCGGAACCAGTGCGGTGATAGAGGTAACCGTAAAACACCTCCTTCGTTGTATCGAGGAAATCAAGATAGTCTTTGGCACCACGCTTCAAGACCGCAAGATCAAGCGCTTTGCGCTCGCCTTCAGCGGCTGCAGGTACGGCCACAGGTGCCATGTGAGGCAATTCTGTGAAGACGCCAGTGACTGGTGGGATGACCTCGCTCATGAACCAATATCGAAATAATCCTGCAGAGTTCCGATGAGTCGTGTGAAGAATGTGCGTCCGCGAACGGCTTCCTGCAGGTCAACAAAATATTCGTCGGCGCAGTGAATCGCTTCCGGAACAGAGTCGTCACAGAACGTTACGGTATCTGCGATGTCACCTGCGCGAGAAATGTCTGCGCGTAGTTCTTCGTAACGCGTATCGAAGTCTGTGCGTCCGTCGCTGCGGAGTACGGCGCGCAATTCTCCAATGCGCTCATCAACGGCGATAAAGTCCAGAAGCGCCTCCCTCTGTTGCACGATGGTACCGCGCTCAAAGCTATCTTTTGCCTCCACAGGCGCGGCTGCGGAAAGGCCATCGAGAAATGGAACGATGTTATCAATGCTCGCCACTTGATCCGTGAGTCCTACCGTTTCAGCAATGCGCGTAGCTGCGGCGGCAGCATGTGATGGATTCAATTCAAACATTGCGATGTCCGCCTTCGAAATCGCTTTATTACGTTCGAGTGATAAGAGGAAGCGATTGATAGCGGACACAACACGCTCGGTGTCCTGCTTCGTTGCTTCCTTACTGACGTTTTCAATCGCAGTCAGGAGTGGCGCGACGTCTTTGGGATCAAGTCCGTATTCCTGCTCAAAGAGAGGAAGTGCCTGTTTCAAGGCCTGCGCTTCGTTACGAACAAGTGTGAGTGACGCTGGTACATCTGTCGTTGCATATTTTTCCGATGCTTCTTTGAGTGCCTTCAGTGTTGCGAATACGGAAATAGGACGATTGCCCGGTGTCAGATAATTCTCATAGCCAGATGGAGCATCTTTCACGAGATCAATACCCTGACGCTTGAGACGTGCAATATCGACGCCCACTGCGCTCTGCAGATCACCACGACGAATCACTTCCACAGCGCTCTTAAGTTCATTGATTGCAATCGGCACTTCCACATCGACAAGATTCGATTTCTTCAAATCTTTCTCTTCCACAACATCGCTACTGATCGGTGTGGAAATAAACTGCTTGAGAAGATCTGTATAGCGTGTGCGCTCTGCAGATCGTGCCTCCTGCAATGCAGCGTAGAGCTCCGCTGCCCATTCGCGTTCCTGCTTCGTGAGGCGTCGGCCACTCGCAAGTTTATTCACGATAGTCTCGAGCTCGATGATTTGTTCACGAGTGAGATAGTTTTTGTAATCCTCACCCGCTTCCGTGCCGAGGAACTGATTAGCCTGCTGAGCTTGCGACACGACAATGCTCGGAACCTGTGGCTGCTGTGGAACTGCAGGAGGCGGCTCTGACTGCTCCTCTTGAGCAGAGGAAGAAGACGATGCAGCATCGTGAGCTCCTTCAAGCTTGCAGCTTCCAGTACAACCATCACCGGAAATACCGTTACCGT
Organism: Candidatus Peribacterales bacterium; assembly: GCA_021731345.1. GTDB lineage: Bacteria > Patescibacteriota > Gracilibacteria > Peribacterales > Peribacteraceae > JAGORY01. Next base: position 5,119 of record JAKFXO010000070.1, read on the forward strand.
CGTCACACTGTTCACCACGAGTTTGCTGAATGACGCGGTCACCACAAAATTCGATCTGGCAGTAGCGGTTACAGCCGTCATTACTCTGCAAGTTGCCATCATCACACTGTTCGTTTAAATCGATGGAGAGGTTTCCACAAAGCTCGATACTGCACGTGCTGCTGCAGCCGTCACCGCTCTGCAGGTTGCCGTCGTCACATTCTTCCGGCTCTTCTTTGTCGCCGTCACCACACACTAAATCTGCAGCTTGTGACGGAACAGAAGAATTGAGTGCGCCTCCGATCATCACAAGCGCCAGAAGCACCGTGAGTATCGCTGCGCCGTTCTTTTTGAGAAGTGTTGCTATAGGTATGTGGAAATCTTTGTATTGTACCACATTTATCGTTTTTGATCGCGCTCCTTGAATGTACAAAAACTAATATATATTATCTGATTATATTTAATAGAAATCAGCACCAATATTCACAACGTGATCGACAATCCGCCCTCCTGCAACGCACACGATGTCCGTCCTCGCCGAACCTTCATACCGATGACGCTCCACCCAACGAAAAATTGCCTGTTTCATGGCGCTTCGCTTTCGACCATCGACCATCGTACGAACTGGATACCGAGGATCAATCATCGTTCTCGTTTTGACCTCCACAAACACGACCATTTTTTCGACTGGATCGAAGGCTACTATGTCGATTTCGAAGCGGCCACAGCGGACATTTCGCTCATGAATATGAAACCCGCGTGAGCGCAGGTACGCCTCCGCAAGCTCTTCTCCTAGCCGTCCGGTGGATGCCGTCGTGGTAGTCATCGGCTCCACTACACCACAGTCTTTTGCGTTCGTCTTCTGAATGCTCTTGCGTAAAGGTGTACGAAAGTACACCATAGCATTCGTCACCTCTTTTTCTCCCATCCGACATGCTCACACAGCTCACCTCCTTCACCACTGTCGGTGTCGGCGCACTGCCGATCCACGTTGAAATCGGCGTCATTCCCACTGCAGGTGAACCAAAATTTCAAATCGTCGGCTTGGGCGATGCAGCAATTCAAGAAAGTAAACAGCGCGTCATGATGGCGATGAAAACATCGGGCTACAAAATTCCGATGGGACGCGTGACGAACGTCAACCTTGCTCCGGCACATATTCGCAAAACGGGCTCACGGTTTGATCTTCCGATCGCACTGGGAATTTTACAAAGCAACTCTGTCATCGAGATTCCGCAGAAGACAATGGCAACCACTGCGTTTCTCGGCGAGCTCGCATTCGACGGACAGCTGCGCCATGTGTCCGGCGTCCTTGCCTGCGCTCTTGCATGTGCAAAGCATGGCCTCACGCAGATCGTTGTGCCCTCGGCAAACGGTGCTGAGGCTGCACTCGTTCCAGGACTTACGGTCATCGCGGTGGATCATCTGAAAGATGTGATTGCATGCTTGAGCGGCACCATGACACCTCCTGTGATTGCTCCTCCTGCATGCGCACCGGAAGCGCCGCTGAACATCATCGATTTTGCCGATGTCCGTGGCCAAGCACTCGCAAAACGCGCGCTTGAAATCGCAGCGGCAGGAGGCCACAACGTTCTCCTATCTGGTGCTCCAGGTTCAGGAAAAACACTGCTTGCAGGCGCTCTACGCGGCATTCTTCCGCCTCTCACACAAGATGAATCCTTGGAAATTACCGGCATTTATTCGGTCGCAAATTTACTGCCGGCCTCAACACCACTCATTAGTGAACGCCCCATTCGCACCGTGCATCACACAGCGAGTGGCGTCGCCATTGTCGGTGGAGGACAGCACCCGATGCCGGGGGAAATTTCTCTCGCTCACCGCGGTGTTTTATTTTTAGATGAACTCGCAGAATTTCCACCACAAGTATTGGAAGTGTTGCGGCAACCGATGGAAGACCGAAAAATCACGATCAACCGCGCACAGGGGACAGTGACGTTTCCTGCAGATTTTATCTTGGTGGGTGCAATGAATCCTCCTCAGTACAGCTCAGCATCATCGGAAAAAATGAAGCGCCGTATTTCCGCGCCACTGCTTGATCGTATCGATCTCACCATCGATGTGCAGCCTGTTGATATTGCAGACTTGCAGCGCAAAAGTGACCCGAAGGCTGAAACGAGTGCGACGATCCGAAAACGTGTGACTGCTGCGCGAAAGCGGCAGGCAGCGCGCTTCAAGCTACAGGGGTTTTCAACAAATAAAGAGATGACTGTACGCGACATCGAAACATTTTGTCCGCTTGATCTTAAGAGTCAGGTGCTCCTGAAACAGGCTGCAGAAAAATTGCAATTCTCAGCGCGTACCTACCACCGCACCATCAAGGTTGCGCGAACAATTGCAGACCTCGCCGATAGCGACGATATCGGCATCAATCACATTGCAGAGGCGTTGCAATATAGACAGCAGCTTGGTTTATAAAAGTTGAAAGCGGAAAGTGTAACAGTGAACCCTATGCCACACCCTCGAACATTCTCAGGCCCACTCCATGAAAAATCATATCAATATGCACTTCGTATTGTGCTGTTTTCCCGGGAGCTCATGAAAAGAAATGAGTCTATTCTCAGTAAACAACTGCTACGATCTGCAACAAGTGTGGGTGCCAACATTGAGGAAGGGCAACAAGCGCAAAGTAGAGCGGATTTCACAGCAAAAATGTCGATTGCACTCAAAGAGGCTTGTGAAAGTCGTTTTTGGCTAAGGCTATTCGAAGACGGCGGATTTTGTGACCAAAACAGGTGCGACCTTCTTATTGATGATACCGAAGAAATAATTAGCATGCTTTCTCGAACTGTACGAACCGCCAGAAATGGCACGTAAAAATTCGCTTTCCACTTTCAACTTTCCACTTCTACACTGCATCCATGCACTACGCCGATTTCCTTCAGCAGAGGATCACAGAAACGTCTCCGGTTTGCGTTGGACTTGATCCGGTCATTGCCAAACTTCCTGAAGGAATCGCAAAAGACATCGGAGGAGTAAAGGACTTTTGCATCGGCATCATCGATGCAGTCGCAGCTGATGCTGCTGCGGTAAAACCACAGCTCGCATATTTTGAACTGCTTGGTTGGGAAGGGATGAAAGTATTTTTTGAGGTCTGTGAGTACGCGAAGAAAAAAAATCTGGTCGTCATTGCCGATGGAAAAAGAAATGACATCGGCTCAACGTGCGAAGCGTACGCTGATGCATACCTCGGAAAAAACAGCCCTATCGATGCACTCACAGTCACACCGTATCTCGGCTCCGATGGAGTAGCCCCGTTCATGGAGCGCTGCGCCAAAAACGACAAAGGTATCTACGTTCTTGTGAAAACAAGTAATGAGAGCTCGGGTGATCTTCAAGATCTTCCGATCGGAGACGAAGTTGTGCATGAACATATGGCGCAGCTTGTCGAAAGTTGGGCAACCCAGCTCCTTGGAGCAAAGGGTAATTTGTCTGCAGTCGGCGCTGTCGTCGGCGCGACGTATCCAGAGGAATCTCGGTATCTCCGCACGCTCATGCCGCACGTTCCTTTCTTGATCCCAGGATATGGGGCGCAAGGAGGCACCGCTGAAGACGCAGCACTAGGCTTCCTGCCGGACGGTACGGGGGCAATTGTGAATGCGAGTCGTAGTATTTTGTACGCTTCTAAGGGCAAGGATTGGCAAGAGGCCGCCTCAAAAGCCACTAAAACTATGTCTAACGAGCTTTTGAAGGTTATTGCTAAAAAATAGAAAAAGTAGTATAATAATAACATTACTTCATACTCATACACACATATGAGCCTACATCTTCTTGATAAGGAGCACCGCGAGAAGCTCCTCGTCCTCTCTTCTCTCTGGACCACCTTTGCCGGTGCGTTCCTCCTCGTCATCGTCTCGAACTACTAAGCGAGCGGACGAATATACATCGATACCAAAACGCACTCTCCGTACGGAGAGTGCGTTCTTGCGTACCAATGTTACTGAAGACGTGTTCCGATCACGATGGGGGAAGGGCCCTCTACCCAACGGAAAATTCCTGATTCGTCTGTCCATTCGATGCTACCGAGAGATTCCGGTGAGCCGGCGGTCGCAAGTGACGTCTCAACAGTAGAACCTTGTGATCCAGCGCCGAGGAAAACTGTCGCTTTGAGATCAACGACAAATGGTGTTCCCACGGTCATCAAGCCTACGGCCTGATCAAGCGCCAAACACGTCACCGTCATAAACTGTTCGTTTGTAGTGCATGGCACGCTAGCGCCTGATGCACGGTTAACGAGCATCCAGTTATTCACGGTTGCTGAACCGCTTTTTGCGAGTGAGATGACGAGCTGTCTGAGTTTCAAATTTTTCCCAGGAAGTGCAGAACTGCTGAACGAATAGCTACCGATGACAACACCTGTGCCGGCAACGAGTGGTGCGGTCTCAGGCGATACGCGTGTGATGCCGAAGAGTCGACCAAATGCCGTCTGGTGCTTCATAAATGGCCCGCTGATCGGCGTGTTGATGGTCTGGTTGGTAGCGTCGCTTTTTGTTGTGATGGAGATCGTACGCACCTGTAGAAGCTCGTCAGAGAAGCCTGCATTTTCCACCGTGCGAACGACCGCACGAAGAACGACACGAACATCAGTGTCTTGTGGAAGTGTGAACTGGTTTTCTGGCTGTACCTGAGCCTCAAACGTCTGTTTGTAGTCAGGGGTATCTGTTGTCACTCTGCGTAGCAGGCTCGCAATGAGCTGACCGTTTTCTGTCACAAGCTCCAGACGCTCCAGTGAGCGCACTTCGCTGAACAGTTTTACCTGCACCAATTGAACCTTGGAACTTTCACCGGAACTCCTGAGCACTCCACTTGCCAGTGCATCCGTCGTGGAACCCACAACGAGGAAGTGGCTGACTGCAGGCAGTGTGAAGAGTGGCGCTACTGAGGATGACGACGATGAAGATGAGCTGACTGATGATGACGAAGACGATGAGGAACTTTCGGACGAGCTTGAGGAGCTTGCAGTGTTATATTTGCCTGCCTCTGCCAATCTGTACTCAGACAGTTTTCCTGCATTCTCAGCGATAAAAGCACCAGCAAGTCTGGCTGCCATACCGCGTGTCATCGGCGTATCGAAGGTGATGCGAATGGGAAGATCGACGCCTTTATTCACCGCTGCCTGATAGTACGGCTCAGCCCAATCATCACCAGCGACATCTGGAATCGGATGACGATACAGAAGAATGAGCATCTTGAGGGCGGCGTCGTAGGTCACGGTGTCAGCAGGATTGAATGTCCACTGATCCTGTGGAAGTTTTGGGTTGGCATTGCCGCTCACGATGCCTGCTGCTTTGGCAGCGCATACGTACGGAGCAAACCACATGTCGCCTTTCACGTCGGGGAAACATCCTTGGCCAGAGCCATCTGGCTCGTATCCGTCAGGACTAGCGAGGATCGCGATCTTGAGGAATTCGGCGCGATTCACGAGCCGACTGGGGCCGAAGTGACGGTCACCGTATCCTTGCAAAATTCCCTCGCGGGTAAGCAGGTTGATGCCTGCGGCTTCAGAGGAGCCGGCGCGGACATCGGAGTAAAAATCCGCGGGCTGGATCTCGATGGCGAGTGCCGTGAGAGGAACCAAAAGCGCGGTGATGAGAAGAGTGCGTTTGAGCATGGGCGTATGGTGGTCTCCAGAGGTCTCTGGATGCAAGGCTGTAGACGGATAAAGCTCTAGAAACGTGATTGAAGAAAAAGGCGTTTTACGGTATAATGTTGAGAAGTATTTCATTTTCACACACATCTATTCCAACGACTGACTCTTTCACTGGCAGCGTGCCACAGATGCCACCGCTCTTAAGTGGTGACGAACTGTATGACTCGATCATGGGTTCGATCGAACCTGATCTCCTCATTTCGAACATGCCGCAGGTGGTACTCGAGATGGAACACGACACGCAGGAAGTGAAAACCGAGCGCATCGAGCGTTACAACCGCGCCTTTGCTGAATACGACCGCAGGCTCGCTGAGCATAAGCAGGACTGGGACAAGGCGTACAACGACTATAAGCGTGCGTCCATGGAAAGTCTGACTGGCTTTCTGAACGCAGCGGATAAAGATCGTATGACGGATATTGAACGTCAGCTCGATTCCTCACTCTAGCCATGAAAAACTTTTTCGAAATCGACGGCAACGTGTCACTCCGTGAAGCACGCATGACACACATCACGCTCCGCCCTGGTGCAGAAAATGCTCCTGCTCCTGAGCAGCCGCAGGGGGAACAAAGGTTCGACATGCGCGCAGATCAGCTCCCAGAAGAAACGCTCCGTGCGCTCAATTACCACATCAGCAGGCTCCAAAACCAAGCAAACGACACTGTGGAAAGCGAGCTTCAGAGAATTGTCTCCACTGCCCAGCGTGATGTTGATGCGCTTGCAGCAACTCCTGGTGCTTCCAAGCAATTCGTCACGGATTACATCCGCGCCAGTAACGAAGGTTTGCACCAGCGTAAGCTCCACATGAGCATGATCAACGGTCAGGTGCGCATCTCGCCGCACAACCCGACGCAGTTTCCGCCAGAAGTGATTGCGCGAAAAAATAAGATCAATGAACTGCAGGGTAAAATCAATCAAGTCGACCGCAATATCCGAGAGCTAATGCAGAGCTTTAGGCAGAACGCAGTGCAGTACCGCGGTCAGAAATTTGCAGCGATGAATCGTGGCAACATCGCACCAGAGATCAACCAAATGCTCATGCAGTTCCCGCAAGCTTCCATGCAGGCAAGCGCGGGGCCACTCAACCAGCTCTACGCACTTAAGTTCCAGCTCCAGCAGGAGCTTGCTGGTGTGAAGTCGGGCATGATCAAAGTCGCAGTGCCAACACAGGGCGACGTACAGGACCCAAGCCTCATCAATGATCCTCGCTATGCCGCAAGTGGTATGGGCGACACGCGTTTTAACTTAGGTGGTGCACCAGGTGGCATTGGCCCAGACGGTTTGCCGCTACCAAACGCGATGCCAAGCGCTGCCGAACAAGCGGCTATCCTCAGGCTTGCCGCACGCTGGAGGAGTGTCGATACAGAAGAAGAGCGCGATACCGTTGAAGGCTTCCTCATGATGGACGGCGTTGATGTCGATAGCAGTAATCTCGATAAGGATGAGATTGTGATGGTCAGTCCTGAGGAGAAAGGCATGATGTTCCTTATGGGACTCATCACGGTTCTCAAGTCATTCTTGGATCGTTTGAATAGGAAGAAAACGGAGATCGAAGAAAGCACGGTGACCGACAAAGACCCTGCAACCATGAAGGTGGAAGAGATCACGGCTGAGAAAGAGGGGAACGACAAAAAGATTGATGAGCTCAAAGTGAAGAAGCGTAAGAACGAAACGGACATTAAAGATGCTGAGAAGAAACTGAAGAACGTCGAAAAGCCGCTTGAGGGCGACGCAAAGACGAAAGTAGAAACGGAGCTCAAACAGATGAAAGAGGAGCTGAAGAAGATCAATGAAGAAATCGAGAAGCTTGAAAAGCGCAATACAGTGCTCGCAAATCCAGAGACATTTAAAGAAAGCGAGAAAGACATCACAACGCAGGATCAGATGAAGGATGATCCTGTGTTGCAAGAGTTCCGGAGTGCCATGGAGAAGGCTAAGCAACAAATGCGTACGTCTTTGCAGCAAGCACTCGGCTCCGGAGATTTCCAAAAGAATATTGAGCGTTTAGGCGCAGTGCTTGGTATTGATATGACCAAAGTCGATTGGCAGGCCAAAACGAAGGACGCACTGACACACATCAACACTTGGCTGGACAAATTTATGGACAATACGAAACTCGAAAAAAATTCATCGGGAAAATACCGTATCGCCGTCGATATTATCGGAACACTTAACGAGCTAAAGCAGATCGAGATGTTTAAAGATATTGACGTGAAAGCAAACGACCTTCAAAAATTCATTTCCATGGCAAAGAGCAGAGGTTTGGCTTTCTTCGAATCGGAAGGCAGAGCAGTAACATCTTTTGTAGATGCCGAGGAAATACGACGTTCACTCTAAGAAAGAAAAATCTCCTTATACCGTCGTATATCCATGAAGCCACCTCTCCCAAAGAAAAAAGCGAAGATTCACGCAGCAGGGTCTATCCTGGATTTTGTCTCCTGGGGCATGCGTGAAGTCGCACTTCCTATCCCTGACTCGCTCATCGCTGCGATGAAGAAAAAGAAGAAGCTGAAGAAATAAGGCGTAGCGCTGGCTGCGTGTCAGCGTTACGTGGCGATGGGTAACAGACAAATATCTTCTCGGAGATGTTACAAGCCATCTTCGTAGCGAATCACTAGCCATGGGTTGAAATTGGAATGGTGCCCAGGAGAGGACTTGAACCTCCATACCCTTGCGGGTACCAGCTCCTAAGGCTGGCGTGTCTGCCATTTCACCACCTGGGCATATGTCGCTCAGTATACGGCATGAATGCGGTCTCTTATGAGGCCTTATTATCGTAGAGGAGATCTTTGTATTTTTGCTCGATATCTTCGTACTTTCGAGCGAGCTCAGCATCATGCAGTCGTGTCATACGGCGTAGTTCGGATTCGGACTGTGCCTTTCTTCCGTAGAAATCATTGTCGATTTCATTTTTACGGCACGTGGCTTCTTGTTCGATGGCCGCCTTTTTTTCATTCCATTCGATTTCTACTTTTTTACGCTTCACGCGAAATTGCGCCTCAATCATCCCGCGGATCTGCTGTGCTTGGGCTGGTGTGTGACCTGAGACTGCGAATGACAATTGGCGCTGCGCTTCATTTTCAATCTGCTGATGACGACTTCTCCTCCAGCCTTCCAGCTGATATTCGCGCGTGCGCACATCTGTATCAATAATCGCCTTCCTGGCTCGTGCCTCATGTTCCAGGGCTTCTTTGCGAGCAACATCGGAATGCTCAGCAAGCTCCATTTTGGATCGATGGTCATACTCTGCGTGCTTCC
>JAKFXO010000015.1 GCA_021731345.1 Candidatus Peribacterales bacterium
TGTTGATCGCGAAAAGGCAAAACCTGAATTTAAGACGCAGGAAAGAACAAATGAAACTCCGGCATCTAGTTCTGGACCTGTTCCCTCATGGCTTGCAAAGGCAGGAACAAAGCCAGCGCCTGCGCCAACACCGAGTGCTCCAGCCCCAACTCCTCCGCCAAAAGTAGAAACTACTGCAGCCCCTGCTCCAACTCCTCCTAGCCAGGAGGGGCCGACTCCGGCATGGTTGAAGCCTGCCCCAGCTCCGACATCCGCACCGACTCCAGCTCAAGCTCCGACTCCAGCACCTCAGGCAAAGCCTGCACCGAGCCCGACTCCTGCTCCGGTGGCTGCCCAAACGCCTCCGAAAGCCGCTACTCAAGTGGTATCTCAATCGAAAGCTCCGGAACCTCAGAAACCACTTCCGAAGCCCGAGGTAAAACCAGCTCCTGTGCCTGTCGCTCCAGTGCCTTCTCCAAAGGCGCAGGTTGCTGCAGTGCAACCTCCAAAGCCTCCTGAGGCTCCGAAGCCACAGCCGAAGCCAGAAACTATCCCTACTCCAAAACCTGTACCGCAGCCAATTCCTCAGGTTCAGCCAAAAACAGAAACTGTATCCAAGAACGATGATGATCAGCCGATTGCCATCATTCAAGCGGATAGTATCTCGAAGTAATAAAAAAAAGAGGGCGACATTCGCCCTCTTCCAGCCCTGATAGAAGCTATTAACGAATCATCATCTCCATAGGATACGGATATCCTGGTTGCACTGAAGGCTCGGTGGCAAGCTTTATTGCATCATTCTCACTCAGGCCAGACAACGTGCTGGACTTGAGCATTGCCTCTGAGAGAGTGAAGAGATCACTACCAACTCGGACAATACGATCAATATCCAAACCTGTCTGGTCGTACCAATAGTCGCCTGCTTTCATAAATTCGTCTGACGTATGGTGCGTAATCTTTCCTTTCAGAGCGAATCCGGATTTCACAGAGAAATCGTAGACGTAGGCACCCTGGAAAACTGCCGCAGTGTCTGCATCCCATTCATTCACCTTCGGCTTTGTTGTTTTCTCGTAGACTGTCACAGGAAACGCAAGAAGTCCGCGTTCTTTATCAAAGAGCAAAGCCTTGTGATCTGTGAGAAGTGGGCTTTCCGTACCGCGAGCACCAATCACTTCTTTATAAAGCCCCCTCGGATTTGATACATCCGTGACATCGAACAATGCAACTTTCATACCAAGAATTGCGGTGTAGTACACGGCATCATCCGAATGCACTTTGTCTTTATCAATGGATTCATCAACTTCTTTTCCAAAGCCAAGCACGTGGTTAGTATCAACAGGATGCAAGTAGTTGCTGTAACCAGGGATCTTGAGTTTTCCAAGTATCTTAGGGTTCCGTGCGTCAGAAAGATCAATGACGAAGAGTGGGTCAACCTGTTTAAATGTCACCATGTACGCACGGTCACCCATAAACCTTACAGAGTAGATGGATTCACCAGGAGCGATGCCAGTCACTGAACCGACTGTATCGAGATCTTTATTGAGCACATACATGTTGTTCGTCGACTTCGTTGCAGTCGTTCCATTTGGACTCCACTGGGGACTGACGGTCGTCGCAATGCGGAATGTATCGCCGTTTTCATCCATGCTGAACTGATTCAAGATATGACCGGGAACCGATCCTTGTGCGGAAAACTCAGTCCCAGCAGAGGTGTATGCAAAACGATAGACGTTTGTCTTTTCCTCGCTGGAGCCGCTCGCCATTCTCCAGTGATACGTCCAATCTGGAGCAGCAACGTACAAGTTTGTGAGTGACGCATAGATGTTCTGACCGTTACCAAGAATGACCGTGCGTCCTACCTCTGCAGTTGCTGAGAGCGGAACAGTAGCAATCACTAAATACTGAGGACGAGGTACACGAGGCAGAATCGTGACGCTCGTACATCCGGCAACTGGTGCATCTTTCACACTTTTTGCTGAGTCGTCATAGAGAGGGATCAGCCCTTTGGCATTGGCTTCTTTCGTCTGTGCGTACGATCCGTACCAACGTGGTCCTGCGTTCATGACAAGAAGCATCTTGCCTCCCACAAGACGAGTGGAAAGGACGTTACCCTCAAATGCGACGGTACGAATTTCTTTCGGCGAAGCCTTCGTCGTGACATCCAAGATTTTCACAGCAGATTTCTGAACACCCCACATTGGTGGATAGATCATCATCTTCGCGCTCGCTGAGTCTTCCATGAGCGGCATTGGCTGATTTACCTGTGTGACCTGACCGGTGACCGCAAGCTTGGAGCCGTCGATATACAGATCCATAGGAGTGAAGTCTGTGAAGCTCGTTGTGGAGACAACTGTCATATTTTTTGGATCTCGAATATCAATGATGCGAACTTTGTTATCACGACGACTGACGACGTACAGGAAGCTTCCATCAGTCTTCACACGGTCACCTTCATCGACGCCTTCTACCTGGACATTCGTCTTTGAGTAATCATCCGAACCAGAAGATAGCGAGGTCTTCGCCGAGTTTTCGGCCATTGCTGGAGCAGCAACTGCTGCGCCGTCAGGAATATCGCCGCCACGCATATACATCATCATTCCTCCGCCATAGCTAGATTGAGAGTTTTCGGTAAAAGCTTTCAGGTCAGCACAGGAGCCTGCAAGCTGTGGCTTGTCTGAAGAGAGATTAATTTTTACATCTGGATATTTAACATTCAGATAGCCTTTCGTCGGCTGATCGATTTTCTCTTCGGAAAGTCTCCACATCATTTCAGCCATCTCACCTCTGTTAAGCGGCGCATCTAATGTTGCGACAGTCGGTGGAATAGCTTTGGAGCTCTCGAGTGCAAGTGCGTAACCCTCGTACCACTCAGAACTCTGTGTGGAAACCTGCTGCTTGAATGCGAGCGACAGCATTTTGCTGGCCTCAACGAAAGTGATTTGTTTCTCGGGTCCAAATGTTCCATCCGGATAACCTCCAACAATCCCCTCTTCTTTGGCTGCGCACACGTAACGTGCAAACCACTGATTGGTGACATCGGGGAAACAGTTCGCACCATCCAGCTCTACCTCACCCCTGCTTTCAAGCAGGATTTTGAGGAACTCCGCGCGGTTGATACCGCTCTTTGGTTTAAATGAGCCGTCTGCGTAACCCTCGATGACACCCTTCGACTGAAGGTCTTTGATAGCCGCTTGGTACTGCGTACTTCCAGAAATGTCTGAAAATGCCGCAAATCCCGTAGGGATGAGTGAGAGTGTGATCGCTGCCGCGGCAATGCCTGCGACAAGCTTTCTTGGGGATGGGAGATCGTAGAACATGAGAAGAAAGGGGAAGTGACATCATCTTATACGGATGAAGTTGTTTTTGGTTACAAAGTGACTCGAAGAACTACACAATTTTTCACTCAAAAGAAAGCAGTAGGTTTCTAAATACAATGATGTTTAGTAGTACTGGGGCGATCGATGGGACTCGAACCCACGACCCTCTGGACCACAACCAGATGCTCTAACCAAACTGAGCTACGATCGCCATAGGATGACTCTAAAGAACAATCGGGGTGAGCATAGCTTTTTTGACGACGCTCCGCTGCGCGGAGCTGGGCCAAACTGAGCTACGATCGCCATAAATGACTTTTACGCTCCTGCCGCTGCAGGCTGCGGAATTGTACAGAGTGTTCCGCCGTCTGTCGATGCACGCTCTTCAGGCTTGAAATAGGCCAAAAGCTCACTACAATGCTGCGCCACATGGAAAACTTCCGCGCACTCCTTGGCGATGTTCTAGAGAACATAGCTGGTGTCCGTACGACTCCAGAAGTTGCTGACGAATCGGATTTTCAGATCGCATGCAATGAACTGATACTGTCTCTAGAAAGACAGTCGCCGGAAATGATGGCATCCATCGCGCAAGAATTTAATACTCTCCCTGAAACTGTCGTCGTTGATTTCACACAAGCATTCCCTGCGATCCTCGACGTACTGCAAAGCTTCACCGAGAAATCGACAGCGCATCTTCAACCTGCACAGACAAATATCATCAATCGATTTATACCAATTGGTTCAGAAGCAATATGTCTGATTGCGCATGTACTAGGACGAGGAAGAGATCCTGATACATTCGAATCGAACCGAGAGATCGTCGTCCTTGCAGCGTCACTCATGTCTGAGTATCCGGGACCAATTTCCGCAAACCTGAAAGTGCACATGGCAATGAATGCAGACTGTTGTGTGAAAGACGGTGACCTTACCGCTGATTTCCGTGCAAAGTGCTCAAATATGCTTACTGGCATGATTTCTAGACATCCTGAAAGCAGGGATCATGTGGAAAGGCTTCGCTCCTGCCCTGCGCGAAAACATATTCAAGTATTCGCAGGTATTATTTTTGACTTATACGCGGCCTGCCATCGATCTGCTTGGGAACGCCTACAAAGGGATGAACGGAGTTTTCAGGCTATGAATACGTAAGGAATTGGTACTTTTGAACCATCGGTAATGTCTGACAGCGTTTCATGAGGACAGGGCTTGGCGAAGCCAATTGCTCATGGTAGAATGCCCGTCATGGCCGAACTAAAATACCGATCACCGAAAGGCGTGCACGACGTGCTCCCAGCCGATCATCAGTACATGACGTACATCAAGAAGGCCGTACGTCACCGCGCTCGTCAGGCAGGTTACAAGCGTATCGACCCACCTATTTTTGAAGAGCGCGCGCTCTTTGAGCGTGGCATCGGCTCACACACGGACATCGTAGAAAAAGAGCTCTTTCAAGTTGGACGCAAGGCAGACCTCATGAGTACGGAAAAGCTGGATAAAGAATATGCACTCCGCCCTGAGTTCACAGCCGGCATTTGTCGTAGCTTCATCGAGCATGGCATGCAGGAACTTCCGCAGCCAGTGGAGCTCTACGCGATTGGTCCATGCTTCCGCTACGACCGTCCACAGAAGGGTCGATACCGTCAGTTCCACCAGTTCGATTTTGAGATCATCGGACTGTCCGATCCATCCATCGACGCTCAGCTCATCCATGTCATTGTCAAAATCTTCAGCGATCTCAAAATTTTGAGTCGTCTCAAGATGCAGATCAATAACATCGGCGCACCTGATGACCGTAAGAAGTACGTTGATGCACTCAAGGATTATTTCACCGGCAAGGAGCGTAACCTCCCAGATCAAGATCGTGAGCGTCTCAAGCACAATCCCCTTCGCCTGCTTGATTCCAAGGAAGAGGATACTCAAATTCTCATCAAGATGGCTCCGAAGATGGATCAGTTCATCAATGAAGAAAGCAAGAAGTACCACGCCATTCTCCTGGAGTACTTGGATGAACTCGGTGTTGAGTACGTACAAAACCCAGGCCTCGTACGTGGGCTCGATTATTACAATCAAACTGTTTTCGAATTTTGGGATAGCTCCACCGGCGCTCAAAACGCAGTTGGAGGAGGCGGACGTTACGATCACCTCATCGAGCAGCTAGGCGGTAAGTCGACTCCGGGAGTCGGTTTTGCCGGAGGTATCGAACGCATCATGTGGCACATGCAGGAAGCCGGCGTGTCCGCTCCAAACAAAGACCAAGTGGACGTTTTCGTTGCCCAGCTTGGACCTGAGGCAAAGAAGAAGTGTCTCCAGCTCGTGTCACAACTTCGTGATCTCGGCGTACACACCGTCGGTGCACTTGGCGAAGCAAGCCTGAAGAGTCAGATGCGCCTCGCAGATCGTTTCCAAGCAAAATACTGCTTGCTCCTTGGTCAGCTTGAAGTGAAAGAAAATACGATCATCCTAAAAGACATGACCGCCGGTAAGCAGAAGCAGATTCCATTTGATAAGGCTGTTGCCGAAGTCATCAAAGAACTCGGCAAGACAAAGCTGGATACGTATTCCATTACTGACAAGCTTGGCGAGTTCGCTGACCCGGGCGAAGGATAAAGATCAGCTTGCAGCAAGCTTAAACCTAGAGTAATTTTTGAAATTACTATGAGACTTAATGTTGAAAAGAACTTGATTGCTGGGAAATATCGTCTAAAGGTTGAAGTTGCTGAGCTTTCTACTGAAGAAAAGCAGCAAATAGAAAAATTTGGCGCCCCATGGGTTTCAATTGCTCCAAAAACAGTATGGTTTGCAAGTAAGTACAGAGACGAACTTCATCTTGATCAAATAAATCATGAGTTTGAATTCACAAATGAATCTGATGCTAACTTGTTTATTGAAGCACTAACTCAGTCCATAAAAAGAGCGATCACAGAATTGAGGGCAAAAAAAGACCAATTTACTGGCTCTAAAGAATATGACTTCTAGCTTTTACAAATTCTGGCAGAAGATTAACTTCAAAAAATGGTGTGCTAGGATTTTGATCAGCGCCGCTTTTATAGGACTAGTTTATCTTGCAATTTTTCATGAGATTTCTTTTTCTAAGTACAAAGAACTAATTAATACTCTTTTTACCTTAGGTTTTATTTGGTTAACTTATGAAACATTAAGATCGTCAATGGACAATGTTGACTCACCTTCTCTATCAATCGAATTTATCGGTGTTAGAAATCTCCCAAATTTTGTAGAAGCAAATAGAAAAGAAATTATTTGGACTGAAAAAGTAAGTAGTCTGGAAAGAAGTAATCAGGAAAATCGTGAGTATGTTTTTGTAAAAATCGAGAATATAACTGACATTCATGCAATTGATGTGCTTGGTGAAGTTAAATACGAAAAGAAAAGCGTAGGTCAGATTGAGAATTCTGTTGGAAAAGTAAAAACTGACCTCCTTAAAGGAGGTGCATCAAAAATTGAATTCATCACTGATTTTGAAAATTGCTCAGAGTACGATCACTTCAAACTAGAAGTATGCAATATTCAGTACTCTTCTTCAAAAAGGAAATTTGCAAAAGAAAAACCTTTAAAAGAAAACCCAACAAAAGACTCATGGAGTCCACAACAAGGAACTGTGATTAAATTTATAGGAAATAAATCAATTTAATAGAAGGCTTTTTGTTGTGATGATTAAGCTCATAACCCACCACTCAATTGCGGTGATGCACATTGCCCATGCAAAAAACCATATCCATGCATCGAGTCGTTTCTTTTGACGAAAAGCACGGAGATACATCCACATTGAAATACCTGTAAGTACTGGCCACACAAAAGCGATAATAACCGCCAAAAGCGGGGTTATCTCAGACATTAAATATCAAGGTTCTTTACGCCCTTCGCATGTGTCTGAATAAACTTCTTGCGAGGTGCAACCTCAGCTCCCATGAGCGTCGTAAAGATTAGGTCAGCAGCCTCAGCATCTTCAAGGGTGACACGAAGCATCACGCGCTTTGTTGGGTCCATCGTGGTTTCCCAGAGCTGTTCTGGGTTCATCTCACCCAAGCCTTTGTAACGCTGGATGTTCACCTTCTTTTTTTTCTTTTCAGGGACAAGGATTTCTACTTTGCCTTTCGCACCCTTCTTGCCCTTCGTTTCCTCTGCTGCTTCTTCGGTCTCCTCTTCCTCCACAAGGTCTTCTTCAGACGTCTCAAGTTCCTTGGCTTCTACACCCCACTCTTTAAGGACTGCGTCACGCTCTTTCTCGTTAAACGCATAGCGAGACTCTTTGCCCTGTGAAATCTTGTAGAGCGGAGACTGAGCGATGTAGAGGTGGCCGGTTTCGATGAGCTCACGGAAGTAACGGTAGTAGAGCGTCAAAATGAGCGTGCGGATGTGGGCGCCGTCGACGTCGGCATCGGTCATGATGACAATGCGGTCGTAGCGCAGTTTGGACATGTCCTTCACTTCACCGATACCAACACCCATCGCGATGATGAGTGACTTCACTTCATTGTTTGCGAGCATTTTATCAAGACGAGCCTGTTCAACGTTCAGGATTTTTCCTTTGATCGGAAGAATAGCCTGGAACTCGCGGTTACGACCCTGCTTCGCAGAGCCTCCGGCTGAGTCACCCTCAACGATGAAGAGCTCACACTCGCTTGGGTCTTTGGAGCTGCAGTCTGCAAGCTTGCCCGGAAGGGTCATGCCTTCGAGCGCACCTTTGCGGATCACTGCATCACGTGCGGCGCGAGCAGCCATACGAGCACGCGCAGCAAGCAAACACTTACCGACGACTTCACGTGCATCACCTGGGTGCTCCTCCATGAACTCTGCAAGTTTTTCGTTCACGACGGTTTCTACAGCAGCTTTCATCTCAGCATTACCGAGCTTGCTCTTGGTCTGACCTTCGAACTGAGGTTCTTTCAATCGGACAGAGATGACTGCGGCAAGTCCTTCACGAACGTCATCTGCGGTGAGGTTCTCCTCCTTCTCCTTGAGAATGCCTTCCTTACGAGCATATGCATTGATAGTGCGCGTAAGAGCTGCCTTGAAACCTGTCAGGTGCGTACCACCTTCTGTGGTGTGAATGTTGTTGGCGAAGGTAATGGTCTGATCCTGGAACGTCTGGCTGTACTGCAGCGCAACTTCCACGAAACCGTCAGCTTCTTCTTTTTCAAACCAGATGACATCACCAATGCCCTGCTTATCTTGGTTCAGATGACGAACGTAGGCGCTGACTCCTCCTTCAAAGTGGAAGCGATACAAACGCGGAAGATTCTGATCTTCCTCAGGACGCTTCTCGCGCTCGTCCATGACGGAGATCGTGATACCACGTGTGAGATACGCCTGCTGGCGGAAGTGTGCCAAAAGCGTGTTCAAGCTCATCGTAAGCGTATCGAAGATTTGCTTGTCTGGAAGGAACTTGATCAAAGTTCCGTGCGGCTTCTCAGTCTTGCCGATTTTCTTCACGTCTGCTTTTGGCTTACCGCGCTCGTACTCCTGCATGTGAACGTTTCCATCACGGAAGACTTCGGCACGCATGTAGCTAGAGAGTGCGTTCACAACGGAAGAACCGACTCCGTGAAGACCTCCTGAAACTTTATAACCGGAATCATCTCCTCCAAATTTTCCTCCTGCGTGAAGAACGGTAAGTACCGTCTCGAGTGCTGACTTCTTTGTCTTTGGATGAATATCGACTGGGATACCGCGTCCGTTATCTTCAACGCTCACCGATCCATCATCATGAAGCATGACCGTAATGTGATCTGCGTGACCGGCCATCGCTTCATCGATGGAGTTATCGACAATTTCGTAGACACAGTGATGGAGACCGCGCTGGTCGGTAGAACCGATGTACATTCCAGGACGCTTGCGAACAGGTTCAAGCCCTTCCAAGACTTGGATTTTCGCTGCGTCGTACGTTGAAGCTTTTTCGGGGGTCATAAGTCTCGGGCAGTGTAGAGAGAAGGGTGTGTGGAATCAATCCTCGTTTGGAAAGCAAACATGGCTTCCTGATGCCAAAAAGTTTGACATTTCAGATAAGATATTATTTGATCATATTTTGAAAACATTGTAGAATGAACGAGTACTCACATAACAGGATTTTGTGCTCGGCTAGGATGCCGTTCCGCCTGTCTACAGGGTACCGTCGCATTTCCATGGAGGCATCGCGATGTTGATTCTTTCTAGAAAGGCTCTGGAAAAGATCGTGATCGGTGATTCGATCGTGATCACCGTTCTTGAAATCAAGAACGGTAAGGTAAAGCTTGGTATCGAAGCTCCCACGGATGTCGGTATTCACCGATACGAAGTGTGGGCCCAGATCCCAGGCAACGTTCCGCCAGAACCGAAGGAAGAAGGACCGGCTGCTGCATGAGTAAGGTTGTCGGTCCACACAGTCAGGAGCTAGCGGCTTGCCGCCAGCCCAGGGGACCGTAGAGACATTATGTTTCTACGGTTCTTTTCACTTGTTGTCGTCACTTCCTTCACCTACAATCTGCGGGCTATGACAACTCCACAAACTCAGACAGGCGGCACATTCGTTGATAGCGAAGAGGTGCTCATTACCAAGGAAGGCTTGAAAAAGCTGAAGGACGAATTGGATTATCTGAAAACAACGAAGCGCGGAGAAATCGCATCCCGCCTCAAGGAAGCCATCTCCTACGGAGACCTTTCCGAGAACGCCGAGTACGAGGAAGCCAAGAACGAACAGGCTTTCGTCGAAGGACGCATTCTCGAGCTTGAAAAGCAGTCTAAGAACGCACGCATCATCACTGAGCATGCTCCATCCGCAAAAGCGACGAAGGGAGCTGCCATCGATATTGGTTCCATCGTCACCGTCCGTAACAAGACAGATGGCGACGAGCCTGAGACGTACACGATTGTAGGATCCATGGAAGCTGACCCAATCGAGCACAAGATCTCAAACGAATCCCCTATCGGCCGCGCACTGCTCGGTCGTGAGAAGGGTGATATCGTCGATGTCATCGCTCCTGCAGGTAAGTTCAAGTACGAGGTGATCAAAGTCGCGTAAGCGATGAAGAGCCGCGTTCGTTCTACGGCTATTTTCTGTATACTCAGATACGACCATGGCCGATGATCAGACGTCACCACAGGGAGCAGGAACGAAGCCCGCTGCAACCGGTCTCGTGATTTCGCCAGAGGTACAGGAAAAGTTCGCATCCATCTTGGTACTGATTCAGGGGTCAGAAAGTATGAATAACGAAGAGCGTCAGTACTGGATAAACATCTTGCCGATCATGACTCCTGAGCAGCTGAAAAATCTTCAGGACATTCTTTCGAGTGAAAAGAAGCAGCTTGCCGCCATCGACGCAAAGTATTCAAAAGAAATGACACAAGTGTCCGGAGCCGCCGCAGTACAATCCATGGAACAGAAAATTCGGACGCAGAAAGAAAAGCGTCGAGAAGCCGAGCAGGAGGACCTAAAAAAAGAACAAACGAAAGAAGAAGAAATCTTGTCACAGATTCAATCTTTTTAACGACACAGAAGAATTGCGCGTTCTGTGAGTGCGATGATCTCGCCCTGTTTTTCCGCGGTGTAATGGTAACCGCCGGTTTTAAGAGCTAGGTCTGCGTCTGTCGCCCAGTTCACAAGCTGACGAATGCGCAGAGCATCGAGTGACTTTGCGAGTGGCAAAAGACCGCGTACCGCAAAGAAATGAATACCTGCAGCGCTCGCGATACTCTTATCATCTCGAATCCCCTCTTGGAGTGCTGCCCACACGAGCGTCACGTTCTTGATCATATTGAGGAGGATGACCCAAATACCGTACGGATCTTCACCGCGCTCTAAACGATTGGCGAGAAACTTGAGAGCATCATCAATGCGCTTATTCCCGATCATATCCGTCAGTTTCCAGACCACCTGCTCTCCCGAAGGTACTGCCAAAATATCAATGTGCTCTGCCTCGATGCGACCAGCCGGTGCAAAGAGAACAAGTTTCTTGAGCTCAGACTCCAGTGTCCACTGATCATTTCCCACAACCTGTAAGAGCGCTGCAAAAGATTTCTGATCAATGGAACCACCTTCAGCCTGCACGAGTGCCGCTGCCCAAGACGCAAGTTCGCCTGGAGACAATGCTGGAAACTCTTTCATCTCAGCAATATCCGTCAAAGCCTTTACAGCGCCAAGACGCTTGTCAGGCTTGGATTCGACAAACGCAACGATGACCTGTGGATGGACATTGTCTGCGATAGTCTTGATGTCTTCCTTATCGATCTTTGGAATTCCTCGAATGAGAACAAGACGCTTTTCTGCAATGAATGGCATTGCGGAGACAGCATCAAGAATGTCGGAAAGATTTGATTCGCGTGCATCAATGAATAGAAAATTTTCGCTGCCATGCTTCAGGCAAAAAGCCTGTTTCCATCGCTGCACTTCTTTCTCGAGTGCGTAGTCATTCTCGCCAGTAAAGAAATGAAGAACCGAATCGGCCATATCTACATGCTACAAACTCCTGCGTCAGAGAGGAAGCAGTTGGCAGTAGAATGTCTGAAAGTTCTATATTTACTACTTTCAGCTGTATTTTGTTGAGTAAACTTTACATTTCAATGTTTATGAGTCAAATCACATTACACAAGTCCGTCAATGGCTCACGGTGGAGCAAAAACCGTCTTTTCGCTATAATAAGGAGAAATGACGCACAAATATTCTGTCTTCGGCAAGAAGTCACTGAGGTCTGCAACGATCGTCGCATCGAGCGTTACGGTCGCATTTTTGATCGGTATTCAAACGGCTGGTGAGTTTCAGCCGATCGCTTCTTTGCAAGCAGACGGCACGACGACTGCAGGCGACTTTAATGCGAATGGCCACCTGGACATCCAGGATGCACGCATCGCTCTTGAGCTTGCGAGCGGCTACCGTTCACCAACTCCGGATGAACTGTCTGCAGACCCGAACCGTGATTTCGATATCACGATCGACGATGTGCTCGCAATTCTCGATATTTTAGAGCGCGCTCCATCAACACCGAAAGTAAACCTGTAAACGACAAAGACCAACACTCACACCCATGTCACTACAACTCCGTACATCTCTGGCTCTTAGTGTCGTGCTGACATTGCTTGTGCCTTTCGTGCCTACGGCTTTTGCCGCTGGCTCCATGACACTTCTGATGGTTCCGCATTGCACAGAACAGTCTGGATGTCCTGAATACGCAGTCGCTGATGCCGAACACTTCACAACAGGCCAACTGGCTGCTGGTGATATTGTCGATATTGATGTCCTTGTGCGCGGCTCGGACTATGCAAGCGTTCGCTCTGTACGCTCATGGATCAAGTACGATCCAAAAGTACTCGAAGCACGAAGTGTTGAGATGACATCAGCAATTTCCTCTCCTACGCCTGGTGAACAGAATATTGAGAAATCGACTGGTCTCATCAAAATTGGCGGAAGCTCAAGCAATGGATTCACATCAGCTGACACGCGCGTTGCCCGCGTTACATTTCGCGTCATGGAAACGACGACTGACACGGAGCTCTCCTTTCATGGATACAACGATGTAGGAACTGGCCAGACCGGCGTGAACGGTAAAAAGAGTAGCAACAGCCCGCTCGATCAGGGCGCGCTTCCTCCTGCTCCATGCTTCAATAACATTCTTGGCTGTGGCGATATTGCCACTCCGCTTCTCTCGGGCCAACCGGGAAAGCTGACAGTGAAGCTGTCTGCCCCTGCGCTGCAGGGAAGCATTCTTACGGCACAAGCAGCAGAAGTCTCGAGTTCCTCATCCTCAAGCTCTAGCGCATTTGTGAACTGGGAAGTACAACAGACAGGAGGCGGAGTCGCCAACATGAGTTCATCTGTAACGACGTCGTCTTCTTCGTCCGCCTCTTCTCTCACGGGACAAGACAGCACGTTCGGCATTTTGCAGGTACAGGATGTTCGTGTGACGACGAAAGATGATCTCATCTTCCTTGGTTGGCAGGCACTCAAGAGTGCTGAGCTTGCGGGGTACAACGTCTACTACGGAACGATCAGCGGCCGTTATATCCAGCGCCGAAGTCTTCCTGCTACATCAACAAGTCTCGTGCTCAGAGATTTGGTACCAGGTACGACGTATTACCTTGCAGTACGTGCCGTTAACACACAGAACCAGGAAAGCGTCTTTAGCCAGGAGGTCTCTGTGACAGTCGGCAAACCTGAAACTGCAACATCTCCTATGACAAAGCTTCCATTGGACTCAGGCGCGGTCGGTGGAAACCCGATTGAAACCCGAGGTGGTACAACCATCAAAGGTGAAACAGGCTCAGCAAGCGTCTTTGCTTGGCTGCTTGCAGGCTCGGCTCTCATTGGCACCGCTTTCGCGTTCCGCCGCCAACTAGTCCTTCCTTCCTAAATGTTCGCTGACGATTCCATCGCTGGCTGGAACGCAACGGATGACGAAGTCGTCGTCCCTGTGCGGCAATCTGCAACTCAGGCAGCAGAAAAACAGGCAGGCCCTGCTACTGACATAGCTCACGGCAATGCAGATCATATCGTGCTCCATCATCAAGGTG
>JAKFXO010000062.1 GCA_021731345.1 Candidatus Peribacterales bacterium
AGCAAGACGAACACGGTTTGGGTTTACCTGCTCAACCGACGTACCGTCGCTGAGTTTTTCCTGCACAGGCTCGAAGTCGCGCACAACCAAACGGTCGATGACGATTTCGATGTCATGGCTCTTTTTTGGATCAAGAACGAGTTCCTCATCCGTTGTGACGATCTGTCCGTCGACGCGCATACGCACGAATCCTTCACGCTTGATAGTATCCAAGATTTTTTGGTGAGCACCCTTGCGACCGATGATCTGTGGTGACAGAAGAATGATCTTCCTGCCATCCGGCATCTTTGTGATCATGTCGGTGATCTGTGTCGATGACTGTTTTGTGAGTGGCTTACCCGTAATTGGACAGTGCACCTGTCCGACTTTTGCCCAGAGGAGACGCATGTAGTCATAAATTTCCGTCACCGTTCCAACAGTTGAGCGTGGGTTACGTGGTGCGGTCTTCTGGTCGATGGAGATGGCAGGAGAAAGACCGTCGATGCTATCGACTTCTGGCTTTTCCATCTGCGCGATGAACTGACGAGCGTACGCAGAGAGAGATTCGGCGTACCGACGCTGTCCTTCGGCAAAAATTGTATCGAATGCGAGAGATGACTTGCCGGAGCCGGAAAGTCCTGTAATGACCGTGAGAGAATTCCTTGGAATATCGACGTCGATATTCTTGAGGTTGTGCATTCTCGCACCTTTGACTTTGATGAGATCCATAGAAAAAGGAGTCGTATGGTTTAGATATGAACCATAGCTGATGGAGCTTACAGTATGCGTGCTGTTCTGTCCAGTCTGGGGCTCTAGAGCTATTTCTGTGCGTCTCAAGCAAAAGTACGTCCATATCGCTTCAGGAGAATCTTGGCATCCAATGCACACGACAAAGAAGGTGTAGAATTCATATATTCTGCCTTCCACTTGATCGCTATGAATTCACGTCGCTACCTGATGATAATCTCGCTCGTGGTTTTAGTACCTTTTCTTGCGGCTGCCTCAACAACGTATGCAGTGCTATTTACGGACGTACCGACGAACGCATGGTTTGCGCCATATGTGTCACAGGCAGTAGAGGAAGGAATTGTGGCCGGATACAAAGATCAGTACGGCAATGCGACTGGAAAATTTGGTCCTGACAATCCTGTCACTGTCGGTGAAGCCCTCAAAATTTCTTTGGAGGGTGCGGGATATGACACCAGTCGTGGCGTTGGATACGGACACTGGGCAGCTAAGTATATGTCTGTCGCACTTGGCCTTGGGTTTGAGATGATGCAGGTGCAAGGGCTGAACTCGGATCGTCCGGCAAACCGCGCTGAAGTTGCGTCGCTCATCGCGGATGCCTTCAAGATCGATAACAACACGTTCATCGGGGGTCAGTATCAGGACGTCACAGCCGCTACTCCGTACGCTGGCTCTATTCAGGCACTGACCAAGTCATCCATCGTCGCCGGTGATAAAGATGCAGCAGGCAATCCGATTGGACGCTTCCGTCCAAATGATCAGGTGAATCGTGCTGAGGCAGTGAAGATCGTCATCGGTGCTCGTGCCGCGTACGGTACGCCGGGACACGGTACTTCTCTGTCTTCATCGTCATCACGATCTTCCTCTCGCTCATCATCTGGTTCATGCAAAATTCAGGACTGCGGTTCTGCACCTGCCATGCCAAACTGGCAGTGTCCAAATGGTTCTATTGCAGGTCCTTCCTGTGAAAAGCTTCCTGACGGTCGTTGTGGATGGCTCATTCGCCAATGCCCTGTGGCGTCGTCCAGTTCGTCTCGGTCATCCAGTAGTTCCAGGCGAACCGTGCAGACATTTATCATCACCTATACAGATAATGGCTTTCAGCCATCTTTTATTGCCGTGCGTTCCGGCGACATCGTGAAGTTTCGTAACCAGTCGACACTCGGTATGTGGGTAGCAAGTAATCCGCATCCGAATCACAGCGACTATTCTGAATTTGATCAACGCAAGAGTGTGAACGCAAATGCCGAGTATTCATTTACATTTACGAGGGTTGGCGTCTGGGGTTTTCATAACCATCAGCAACCCAACCATCAGGCGGTTGTCAGCGTCGATCCTCAGTAATTCTTCATGATCGCGACCTGGAAAAAGCTTCCATCGGCCGAGAGGCGTTTTGCCGCACTCATGGGAATTGCGATTGTGGCGGGTGTTGTTTTACGTTGTATCGGACTTCCTGGTACCGGAACTTTTGCCGATCTTATTCTTATCAATTCATGGGGAAGAGTCGTGCATCTCTACGGATGGACTGATTCGTATCGACATGCGATTGATGGTTTTGCGCCAACAAATTATCCACCATTGAATACAGCCATATTCGGTGCGATGACGAAGATGCACGATGTCATGTTTGGAGTGACGTCACTCAGTAGTGCTTCTCTAAATACAGTCATGAAGATTCCCGCAATTCTTGCGGACATCTGGATATCCATCTGTGCCTTCGCTTTTCTTAGGCGTTTCGTGTCTCTACGTAAGGCAGTCATTGCAGGAGCCGTCGTCTGGCTCTATCCGTCGTATTGGCTACTGTCTTCGTATTGGGGCCAGACAGACAGCATTTTTTCTTCCCTGTCTTTTGGAAGCTTGGCCGCTTGTCTTCTTGGACTTCCTTTTTTTTCCGGCTTTCTTCTTAGTCTTTCATTACTGACAAAGGTTCAAGGCATCATCATCGCACCAGTCATCATCGTTCTTTTGATGCGTAACGGAAAAGATGTTGTACGAGCAACGCTTGGCGCACTCATTCCGTGCGTCATTATTTTGACACCATTTTTTCTGACGGATCGACTGAGTGATGTGATGCAAATTTATACGGATATTCCCGGGATTCCCCCCGTTCTCAGTCTCCACACCTACAACATGTGGTGGGCATTCTTCGCTTTGCCGAGCGCGTTCATCGTGGATACCAATCTGATAGCTCAGACCGTGTCATTCAGAGTGGCAGGCTATTTGCTGACATCCGCATGCTACACAGCACTGCTGTTTCGTATGTATATGGCGCTGCGTCATACCGCAGATAAGCGTCGCACCGTCGAAGTATCCCTCGCGGTTGCCGCACTCTGTTCATTGGCATTTTTCCTGTTCATGACACGCATGCATCAGCGTTACTTTTTCTCCTTTGTTCCTTGTGTTCTTGTGCTGTGGTTTCTCAGAGCAGAAGGACATCGGCATGTGCTTGTACTACTTTCAACGTTTTGCGTGAATCTTCTTGCCATGATGATGTTCTATCCCGCTGCCGATGGATTCTATGGGTTTTTCGGTTTCGTTCTTGCTTGGATCAACATAATTGTGACCGCTGACCTTGCTCAGGTCTGGTGGCATACTATTTTGCGTCCACTACCTCTTGATGAAAGGCATGCAGTGTCACATGATTCTCATCAATCCAGATGATCTACAATGTCATTCGTACAGCGTGGGCACATCGTGGCGTACGTATGTCCGTCGCCGTTTTTCTGGCGCTTCTTGGAGTGTGGTTACGACTGCGCTCTCTTCCGCATGAAGGTTTTTTTGGTAACTATCCCTTGACGCCTAGTAATCTAAAGAGTAGGATTTAGACATTCCCACCTACTCTATGAACTATTCGATCTTGGACTTCCACAAGCAATACCCCTATAACGCCGCCTGTCTCAAAAAGCTCTTCACTGATCGCTTCCCGAAGCCGAAGTGTGAAGAGTGCGGAAAAGTAGGCCAGTTTTCACAGAATACCAGCCGCGCCTGCTTCTCCTGTTCTTGTGGAAAGACTCACATCTACCCGAAGGCAGGAACGATCTTCGAGAAGTCTTCTACCGATCTAGTTAAGTGGTTCTTCGCTATGTATCTCTTCGCACAGGCGAAGAACGGAGTGGCCGCTAAAGAGATCGAGCGCGGATGCAAAGTCACCTATAAGACCGCATGGAGGATGGCGAAAGAAATCCGCACACTCATGTTTGACTTCCCGACCTTGCAGGAAGGTGAGGTAGAAGCGGATGAAACATATGTAGGAGGAAAGCGAAAAGGAAAGAGAGGGCGCGGAGCAGCAGGAAAGACTATCGTTTTCGGGACACTGGAACGTGAGAGCGGCTCAATCCAGACTGCCATCGTTCCGAACGTGAAAGCCGTAACCCTCTTGCCACACTTTCAGGACAATATTGCAAAGGGTACGAGGCTCATCACGGATGAATTGAGGAGTTACAAGAAAATTGCAGGCATCATTGATATTGAACACAACACCGTTACGCATGGTTCAGGAGAGTATGTACGAGGCTCTACGCACACCAACACCATCGAAGGCTTCTGGTCGCAAATGAAGCGTTCTATCCACGGAACGTATCACGTTGTTTCACCTAAATACCTTTCTTCTTACGTTTCTGAATTTTCTTTCCGCTATAACTTGCGGAAGAGTGAGGTTCCTTTGTTCGATCTTCTACTTTGTCGGGTAGACCTGAAGCACGTTTGACTAGTAGATCGAATCGCTCTTTTGCGAGAGGGTGTGAGGACATGACTGCATGATACTCTTTCTCTTGCACGAGAAAAAATGGAATAGTATAATGCGCACGATCTTTTACACTGAGTCTCACGTTGGAAACGATCTGAAGACTCCGCTGTTGCAAAGCCAGCGTACGGAACCACCCAGTCCTCTCTCACATATCATCAGGCAAGCTTTGCAGCTTATCTGGTGGTTCCGACCTGATGATAGTTGAGAGAGGATTGAGGAAGACAACAACCAAAAAACGTGTACGCCTAGCAGTCTCTGTTTTGGAGTCTGAGTATGGCGGTAGCGGCTTCAATTGCCGTCAGACTCTAGCTCCAAAATGCTAGAGAGACTGCGTGAGGAGTTAGGGCGGTATCTAATCGTCTCTCAACGAGATGACATTTACACCCAAACCGATTTATGCGCGTTTTGAAACGCCGCAAGTACAACTTGCGGCTGATGGCGTTCATCGATGAGCGGGGGAAATTACTATACCGCTCGGTCGATTCACTCCATCGTCAAAGAGCAGACGGTACGATCGTCTTAGCTCTTTGATAAGGCTTTAGGATAGTTTTCTTTGGAACGAATTGAAGCGTTCCAATCCCTATGTTTCTGCATAGGGATTGTCACATACAGCCTATGTAACAATCTCTGTGCAGTACACTATATTAACACTTACAACCAATGGTGTCAAAGATGACCTTAGTGGGAGTGGAAGAGGCGACCGTATCGGCTATATAAGTGACCGACCAATGCAGTCACACTTACGACGCCTATAGTGTCACTTTGTTACACAAGCCATCAAGTGATAGCTCAAGATTTGTATTGCCATTTTTGTGCGTCATGTGCGTGGCATACTTCGTATGCCTACTTAGTTTTCGGTTCGGTTTTCTTAATCCGTACTGACTTGCCGTCATGTGTTGCGCATAAGTAAGCATCATCCACTAGCTGGATTGTTTTGCTGTCACATTGAACTTCAAACCATTTTGGCCCAGCACATTGAAACGTTTTTGTTTCTTCATCTTTGTAGCTCTCCTGCATTGCCCCAACACCTCTCCAGCATTCAACATCAATATCGTACTCCGCAGATACAGAGCATCCAGCGAGAGTCGTTATGAAGAGAAAGGGGAGAAAGCGACGCATATTATTCACTGAATTTGATACTGCAATCAGGCTTCTGCTTCGAGCATGTGTAGTCAATCCTAAGCTCATTCAGTATCCCACATTTTCCAGTTGAGACAAATGCACCAATGTAATGAGGCTTATTGTCAGAAAGCGCAGCAAGCACATCAATGGTCGTATTGCCGTTGACTCGTTTTGACACAGGGACAGCCGTTAACTTGTGTGTATCTTCATATGGTGATTCCTTAATAGTAAATCCTCCCTTTACTATTATGGCGTTTTCTCTTTCGGCATCAATTTGCCCTCCTGTTTCTCCGTTATCAACGTAAAAGTAGACAGAGTGTATTCTTTCCTCGCTCCAGCAATATTCTGGTCTTGCTGATGCTTTTACATATAACGTCCCTGAACTTAGTTCCCCTTCCAGTCTTATAATCCTAGAATTCTTAACAATATTTGGAGACGATATAATGTCTTCAAATACAAAATCTTCGTAAAGAACAATACCTGTTGAGGAGAGTGCTGGTTGAAAATCAGGAAATTCCTGTATAACTGGTTCGGGGGGTCTTCCATCATCTGATGACCATCCCTTGATTACAAATGCGAGTCCAAAAGATGAGGCTACAGCAATTATCATCACGGTCATTGCGATATAAAATTGCCCTTTTTGATCGTCATTTAGTCCTAGCATTTTTTAGGTGGTCAATTGTAAAGGCGGAAGAAATTAGAATAATCCACACCAATGCAGCGTGCGTGTATTCGAGAGCGTACTTACTTTTGATCGGAAGTAATAAGAGTGCCAATGCCCCACCCAATACACCAAAGGACAAACTATAGTCTGCAAAACCATACCAACCAGAAACGATAACCGGAGGAAACAAAGCACAAATTGCTGGGATAGCTGCCTTGTAATACCAATTTGTCATTGTGCGAAAGTTTGCCAGTTTATTGTAAAGTAAGCAATACTAGGTCTGAGGGGATAGTTACCTATTTTAAAATGCAGATCGTTCGCTCCTTGGTGTAGATAGGACTTGAGATCAACGGTGCTTTTCGGTGTTCCTGGATAACACTTTGGTGCAATGATCACAGGTGTGCCATTCACATCGAAGTTCGTAAGACAGTCGTCTCCTCTCACGGCAAATTTTGTGTTTTGAAATGGATAGATGTTGACGGATGCCCACACCTCCATTGGTGCCCCCGCCTGTGTGATGGGAATAGATATCGGAAGAACCTCCGCGCTATGCGCTTTTTGCGGATAACGGTATCGCACATTGTAAATCTTTGGGGTTATCAATGATTCCAGTGTCAGTAGCAGTGCTACCACAAAGAGTACGAGACATCCTTCTCTAGCGAGACGGCTATGGAAAACTGAAGCGATAGTCTCGCGCATGGATGAAGAATACTGTGCGAAAGGCGTTGATTCACTTGACTTGAAATCGCTCCGTTCTATCCTGAACACAGTGCAATCCCGCGTCGCCGTTCTCAGGCAGCAGTCACTTGTTCCGTTCGCAGTCGCTTTCGCGGCCTTCGGTGCTTTTGCCTTTGCGTACTTTTTCTTCGCCTAAGTCTTTCTCTCGACCTGAAGCACACGCTTCCCCCGAGAGAGGGAGAGGCGGGTTTCTCCATTCTGCCATTTTCACCCCCATTCCATGCTCGTCGTCCTTAAAGAGAAGAACAACAAGCCGCTCCTTCATGATATTCGCGAGCTCCTGAAAACAAAGTACGGTTGTGACTCGCACGTCATTGGCGAGAACCAGCGCGTGCTTGCGGTCACCGGAGACACGTCTGCGGTGGAGATTGAGCTCTTGAAAAGTTTGGAGGGAGTTCGCTCAGTCGACCGTGTCGATAGGCCGTACAAACTAGCATCTCGTGAAAAGAAAAATCGGACACTCATCGAAGTCTCCAAAGACTGCGTCATCGGTGACCCGAAATCCGTCGTTATTATCGCGGGTCCGTGTTCCATCGACTCCGAAGGCCAGCTGGATGAAGCTGCCGCAATGGCGAAAGATAAAGGTGTGAAAATCCTCCGTGGTGGCGCATTCAAGCCTCGTACTGGTCCGTACTCGTTTCAGGGCAAGGGGCTTGAGGGCCTCAAGATGCTTCGTAAAGCCGGTGACAAGTACGGCATGAAGACAATCTCTGAAATCATGAAAGCTGAAGATTTACCTGCGTTTGAAGAAATGGCGGACATGCTTCAGATCGGCGCACGAAATATGCAGAACTACGAACTTCTGAAGGCTGTCGGTAAATCCAAAAAGCCCGTCATGCTGAAACGCGGACTAGCTGCGACACTAGAGGAGTGGCTTTTGGCCGCTGAGTACATTCTCGCTGGAGGAAATGAGAACGTCATGCTTTGTGAGCGCGGCATCCGTACATTTGAAGAAGAGGTCCGTTTCACACTCTGTCTCGGTTCCATTCCGGCACTGCGTGAGCTCACGCATCTTCCTATCATCGTGGACCCGAGCCATGCCATGGGCAAAACACGCTGGGTGAAAGACGCTGCTCTTGGCGGCGTCGCAGTCGGCGCTGATGGACTCATCATTGAGATCCATCCTCGTCCGCATGAATCCAGCTGTGACGCTGCTCAACTGCTTGATAAAGAGCATTGGAGTGACTGTATGACCGGTATTACCGCTGTAGCAAACGCTATCTCTAAACACGTCTCCTAAGTACTCTTTGCATATGCATACTGTCACTCTCACTCCACCGGCTCGAGGAAATCCAGGAACTGATATTCAGATCGGATCCGGTGCACTCGCATATGTATCGAAACTGGTAAAAGGGCATGACCGCGTTGTCATTCTCTTTGATGAGTCCATTGAAGAGATCGCCCTGCGCCTTGTGATTGGTGACTCTCTCCGTATACCTGTGAAGAGTGGTGATGCGTCCAAGTCACTAGCAGAAGTGGATCGTATCGTGTCTGTCATGCTCCAGAACGGTTGCACGCGCAAAACACTCCTTATTTGTGTTGGCGGCGGAATGATGACCGACCTCGGAGGATTCGTCGCTAGTGTGTTCATGCGTGGCATCTCGTGTGTGCTCGTACCGACAACACTCCTCGGCATGGTCGATGCCGCTATTGGTGGTAAGACTGCGGTGAACGTGGGTTCGAAGAAAAATATGATTGGCACCATCACACACCCTCAGTCGGTACTCATCGACACGGATCTCCTCACATCACTTCCTGACTCACAACTATCGGAAGGTCTTTCTGAGATCATCAAAATCGCAGCAATTGTTGATCATCCGTTTTTCGAGTGGCTGGAAGATGTCATGCCACAGATTCTGAAACGTCATCCGATCGTCCTGGAAGAGTGTGTACTACGCGCCGTCACTGCCAAGGTGAACATCGTGCAGGCAGATGAACACGATAGAGATGAGCGCCTACTTCTGAACTTCGGTCATACGGTCGGACATGCTGTGGAAGCGCTTTCTGCGTACAAACTCTCCCACGGCAATTGCGTCAGCATTGGCGTGGTAGCTGAAATGAAGCTAGCAAACTTTAAGGATGCTACACGCGTTGAGAAGCTTTTGGCTGCTGCAGGTCTACCGCTTGAGATTCCGAAGACTATGAAGCCAGATGATCTGTGGACCGTGATGCTTTCCGATAAAAAGAACGAAAAAGGAGTCGTGAAGATTGCGGTTCCGAAACGTCTTGGTGAAGGCAGCGTACAGATCCTCTCAAAAGAAACATTCCTGACACTCTTTTCATGAGTCAGCCACTCCGCATACCGGCAATGCGGATGCCTTCTGACTGCAGTTTTGCGCTTCCCGGATCGAAGTCTCATGCGAACCGTGCCATTGTTGCTGCATGTTTAGCATCTGGACGCACTGTTCTTCGTGGGGCTACTGCTTGTGACGATGTTGATGTCATGGTGGCCAATCTCAAGAAGATGGGGTTTCGCATCGAATGGCAAGATAGGGAGTGTGGAGAGATTGTGATTCACGGAGGCATGCCGACAACTCCAGGTAAAGCTCTGCTTGACTGTCACAACGCCGGAACTACGATCAGATTTCTTTCGTCGGTCGCGTCCCGCATTCCCGGCGAGTGGACACTCACTGGGGACGAGCACATGCGCAAGCGTCCGATTGGCGATCTCACGTCATCGCTTACATCTCTTGGCGCAGTGTTGCGTGATACGAACGGATGTCCGCCGATTCACATCACCGGCGGCACAATGAAAGGTGGACGCGTACGGCTGAAGGCTGACCGAAGTAGTCAGTTTGTGACGTCACTTCTTCTCATTGCGCCAACACTTGCAGGCGGACTCGAGATAGAGATCGACGGTGATCTCACCTCATCCGGATACATCGATCTAACACTGAAGGTAATGAAAGATTTTGGTATACAGATAAGAAAAGAAAAGAATACTTTTTTTGTACAAGAAAAAGCTTATAACGCATCCAATTCCTACAATATCGAAGGGGATTGGAGTGCAGCGGGAGCGTGGCTCGTTCTCAACGCTCTCACGGGAAGTAGTGTTGCGATGACGAATCTTGAGAGCAGTTCTGATCAGTCAGATAGCAAGCTTCCTGTCATCATCGAAACACTACGAAAGTCAGGTGATCAGACCGTGGATTGCACTGACGTTCCGGATCAGACCATGAACATCGCGGCACTTGCCGCATGTCGCAAGGGCAACACCGTTCTCCAAGGTATCGCAAATCTCCGCAAAAAAGAGTGTGATCGTATCCGCGTCACCGCGACTGAGTTAGCAAAAGCTGGCGTCAATATTCTCGAAAAAGGCGATGAGCTCCATATTCGCGGCGCAGGATCACTCGCAAAAATTTCTCAGAACGCAAAGGCCGTCACACTCGATCCACACGATGATCATCGCATGGCAATGTGCTTTGCAGTTCTTGGACTTGTTCGAGGCAACATCACAATCAAGAATCCTAATTGCGTTAAAAAGAGTTACCCGAATTTCTTTCGTGATCTTGAGACCGTCGTCCGCTCGGGCAAAACCGTGAGTATTGTTGGTATGCGTGGAGTAGGGAAGTCGGCTCTTGGTAGGAAGCTGAGCTCGAAAGTAGGCATGAAACACATCGATAGTGACCATGTATTTGAAGATCGTCATGGTCCGATTCGTGATTTCATCGCTCAAAAAGGTTGGGATGAATTCCGTAAAAAAGAAGAAGAGGTGATCGCGTCTCTCATCAAGCCTGGCTTTGTACTATCGCTCGGAGGAGGGGCTCTTGGTTCCGCCAAAACCCGCAAGCTGATCAAAGAAAAAACGATAGCTGTCTGGCTGCAGGCAAAAGAGTCGGAGCTCATCAAGAGGCTTCAGAGTGGCAAGAGGCCACCTCTCACAAATCTTCCGCTCCACGAAGAAGTTCGTAAATTCCTCCTGGAGCGCGGCCCGCACTACCGTGAAGTCGCAGCGATGGAAATTTCTCCGAAGCTACGTTTTTCGGAACAAGTTCCGCACGTCCTCAAAACTCTCCGCGATATTTTTCTCGGCATTTCACCAAAGCCACGACGCTGATGTTCGTCATTACACTTCCTCCATCGGCTGCCAAAGACCCAAAAGCTTTTGCTCAGAAAGCCAAACGTGCTGGAGCTGATATTCTTGAAATTCGTTCTGATCTGACGCCGCACGTCGAACGATTTTCTTCACCGCTACCGCTTCTTGTCGCCATTCGCGGTACAGATGTTGGACTCATTGATCAGCTGACTCCTGCATACGTCGACAGTGAAAACGTTGCAGATGCAGTGTGGGTTCCGAAAGGCTCGAAGCTGATTCTCAGTTTTCATGATCACGCTGCGACTCCGTCTTTTGCAATCCTGAAGAAAGTCGTAACAGGCATGCTCACAGAAAAGCCGTGGGCCATCAAAATCGCGACGTTTGTGCAGTCATATGACGATCTTGTGACACTTGAGAAACTTCAGGCTTGGCTCGAAAAAAATACGCAGCGTTCCATTGTTCTGGGCATGGGTCCATTGGCGCATCTGTCACGTGTCACATCGCCGCTTCACAATGCTCTCACGTATGCAACGCTTAATGCTGCTGATGCAGCAGCACCTGGGCAACTACCGATGTCACTGTACGCACTGATGAAAGGACGAAAAAACCCCAAGCTCTTCGGTATTCTCGGTGGCCCCCACATCACTGCGTCTTTGAGTCCGGTTATTCATAACGCGCTATTTCAGCGCCATAAGATCGATGCGCTTTACTCATGTTTTCCATCGGAAAATTTTGCATCGACGATGAAAGCGTTCAAAAAACTCGGGATCAAAGGCCTCTCGGTGACGGCACCTTTCAAGCATGACGCATTCGAAGCAGCGTCAAAAAAAGAACCGTTTGCTGAGAAGTTGGGTGTAGCAAATACGCTCGTGAAGTCGGGTACAAAGTGGAAGGGGTTCATCACGGATTCTTACGGGATTTATGAAGGCTATCCCGAGCTTGAGAACGTGCAAAAAGTTGCCATCCTTGGAGCCGGTGGTGCAGTTCCCTCAGCCATTCTGGCCGTACGGTCACGTAGTCATAGCGCGCGCGTCACCGTGTTTGCCAGAGACCCGAAAAAGGCGAAGAAAAACCTCCAACAATTTGACGTCACTGTCGACGATCTGGCGCATGCGAGTTCTTTTATGGCTGATGCCGTTATCTGCGCGGTGTCGGAAGACATTTCACCCCCATTGCCATCACGAGCATCCAAAAAATCTATCGCTATTGATCTCCGGTACGGTAAAGAAACGCAGTTCATGAAAGCTGCGCGTGCCAAGAATTTTCGCGTTCGCAACGGTACGGATATGCTCATCCACCAAGCTCTCAAGCAATTCCGTCACTTTACGGGTAAAACAGCCTATGATGACGATGCTTCGTACCTGCGCAAGATTTTGACTTCTTTCCTTTCTCACCATGGCAAGTAACACATTCGGGAACCTTCTTCGTATCACTACCTTCGGTGAATCGCACGGCATTGCACTTGGCGTCATCATCGACGGCTGTCCTGCGGGCATCACACTCTCTGAAAAAGATTTTCTCGGAGATCTTGCACGTCGTCGGCCTGGGCAGAGTGCTGTGACGACCGCGCGCCAAGAAGCTGATGCACCGACTATTCTCTCTGGCGTCTTTGAAGGAAAGACAACAGGCATGCCGATTGCAGTGACGGTGCAGAATACGAATCAGAAACCGGAAGCATACGAAAAACTACGAACCGAGTTCCGTATCGGTCATGCCGATGCGACGTTTGCGAGTAAGTACGGACATCGTGACCATCGAGGCGGCGGACGCCAGTCTGGACGAGAGACAGTGGCACGCGTCATCGCTGGGGTTGTTGCCAAGAAAATCTTGCCGAAGAACCTTCGGATCATCGGACACACTGTGCAGATTGGTTCGCTAGAAGCTGGTGTGTATAAGCCAGAGACTATCGAGAAGAACCCAATGCGCTGCGCTGATCCTGCAGTCGCCAAGACAATGGAGGCATACGTGCTGAAGCTGAAAAGTGAAGCAAACTCCGTCGGCGGTCTCATCGAAATTCGCGTCAAAAATCCTCCGAAAGATTTAGGTGATCCGGTCTTTGGCAAACTGAAGTCACGCCTTGCAGACGCACTCATGACAATCGGCGCTGTCACTGGTGTGAGTTATGGTGCAGGTTTCCGAACGGCTGGGATGGAAGGCAAAGACTATGTGAAAAATACGGACAACTTTGGCGGCATGCTTGGCGGCATCTCGACTGGTGATGATCTCATTTTGAATATCAGTATCAAGCCAGCGTCATCCATCGGACAAGTCGCCAAAGAAGGGCGTCACGACCCGTGCATCGTTCCGCGCGTCATTCCGGTCGCTGAAGCTATGGTCGCGCTCGTGCTTGCAGACTGCTACATGTTGCAGCGCGCTTACCGTTCCTAATTTCCTTTTCTTCTATGACTCATCTCACCATTCCTACTGTTCGCGCCGCCATCGACGACGCTGATGACATCCTCCTCAAGGCTCTCGCCGCACGCTTCCGTGCTATTCGTCACCTCAAAGAGATCAAGCGTGAGACCGGCATGCAGATCGAGAGCACATCGCGTGAAGCCGAGCTCAAGGACAAGTGGAAGAAGAAGGCGCACGACCTCAACATCCCGTCCGAGCTCGCACTCCTGATCCTCGATTTCATTCTTGCCGAGAGCA
>JAKFXO010000075.1 GCA_021731345.1 Candidatus Peribacterales bacterium
GAACATTGGTACGACGGTGCAGAACAATATTCAGATGTACGACGATGTTCCTCCAGGACTCACGTTTGAACCGAACGGTTCGACACCAGGATGCACAGAGCACAATGCTCACGTGTACTGCGCAGCGCAGACATTCCAGCCTGGCCAGAGTGTCAGCTACACGCTGAAGTTCAGGGCAAACCAGAACATTCCGTGCAACTCGGACATCATCAACGAAGCTGAGCTCGAGCAGAACGGTACGGTGTTTAAGTACTCCAACCAGACGCACACCGCCGTGCAGTGCACGATTCCAAAACTTGATATCACCAAGTCCGCTCCTCCAACCATCGGTATTGGCGGAACCATCACGTATAGCTTTAGCTTGAGAAACACGAGCGCTACGCAAACTGCGACACAGGTTGAGCTCTACGACTTCAACGTCGACGCACAGGCAAACCCACTCATGCCGTACTTCACGTTCCAGTCCATCTCACTCGGTTCCTGTGACCCGCTGGATAACCAAGGTCGCATCCACTGTAACTTGCCTGACCTCGCACCGAGCCAAGTCGTGAACTTCACGATGACATTCTCTGTTCCGAACAATCAGAACCTCTGTGGTCTCACGATCATCAACCAGGTCGACGTGTGGACGCAGCATGACGAAGCAAACGCAGACTGGGACAAAGCTCAGACTGTCGTGCAGTGTGTACCGACAACGGCTGACGTTTCCATCGTCAAGAGCGGTCCTGCTTCCGTGAACCGCGGCAGCAACATCACGTACTCTCTCGTCGTCAGTAACGCAGGTCCTGCAACCGCAACGAACGTTGTGACGCATGACCAAATTCCTGCCGGTCTCACGTTTGTGTCCGCAAGCGGCGCTACATGTACTCAGACCAACGGCGCCATCGACTGTACGATCGGAAGCCTAGCCGTCGGCGCACCACAGACCATTCTCCTCAACTTCTCGACGCCAGCTCCAGGTCAGAGCTGTACTCCAGGTAGCGTGCAGAACGTTGCGACAGTGACTGCTCAGACCACTGATCCAAACACCGCAAACAACTCGAGCCAGACCTTCACGTCTCTCACATGTCCGCAGACTTCTACTGCAGACATCAGCGTTGTGAAGACAGGTCCAGCGACAGTTGTCCGCGGTAACCAAATTGCGTACTCCATCTTTGTCGCTAACTCCGGTCCTTCCACTGCTACAGGCGTCAGCATCACGGACGTCATTCCTACTGGCTTCACGTACGTGAGTGCTACTGGCGCTACATGTGCCGTCACCGGTAACCAGAGCCAAGTCGGTTGTACCGTCGGTACGCTTGCTGCAGGAGCTTCTGCAAACATCGTTCTGACCTTCATGACTCCGGTCATGGCGCAGAACTGTACGCAGACCATTGCAACAAACGTTGTCTCAGTCACGTCAGTCACTATTGATCCGAACCTGAACAATAACTCAAGCAGTGCTGTGACAACGCTCACCTGTCCGCAGGATACGTCCGCAGACGTCGCTGTGCTGAAGTTCGGTCCAGCAACTGTTGTCCGTGGTAACCAGATTACGTACACGCTCATCGTGGCGAACTACGGTCCAGGTACTGCTCAGGGAATCACACTGTCTGATCCGATCCCAGCCGGCCTCACATTCGTGTCATCCTCCGGTGGACAGTGTTCGGTTGTCGCAAACGTTCTCACCTGCACCGTCGGCACATTGCCATCTGGTCAGTCGAGCCCGATCATCAGCGCTACGTTCCTTGCTCCGACCATCCAAGCTTGTACGGCTTCCTCCGTTACTAATACAGCCACCATTACGGCAACGACGCCGGATGCTCAGCTTGGTAACAACACCGCAAGTGCAACCACGGCCATCACCTGCCCTGCAGCTGATACGGCTGATCTCTCCATCGTGAAGACCGGTACGCAGACAGCTCAGTACGGCGCACAAGTCACGTACTCACTTACGGTGACAAACGGCGGTCCGTCGAGCGTCGATAACGTGACGGTCAGTGACACGTTCCCAGTCGGACTCACATACGTTTCCGTTACGGGAGCGGTGTGTCAGCTCGCACTTCCTAACAGCACAACGATCGGAGGAGTTCTCTCCTGTGATGTCGGCACGCTCGCATCCGGTGCTACGAAGACTATTCAGTTCATCTTCACGAGCGCCGCTGCTCCAGCACAGTGCACGCAGACAACCATCATCAATAACGCAACTGTGTCAGAGGCTGATCCAAACGTGACAGATCCAAACACGACGAACAATCAGAGCTCTGCCTCGACAACTCTGACGTGTCCTACATCGTCGTCCGATCTCTCGATTGTGAAGACGGGTCCTGCCACCGTGGCACGCGGCAATAACATCACGTACACGCTGAGCGTCACGAACACGAGCACGGCAACGACTGCGAACACGTACACCGTGACAGATGCTGTGCCAACCGGACTCACATTTGTTCCGACTGGCAGTAGCGCCAACTGTACGTTGCAGGGTGCTAACGTCGTCTGTACTGGTTCCATCGCTCCAGCGCAGACTATCCCGCTCACCCTTATCTTCTCCGTACCGACCATCGCAAACTGTACGCAGTCTGTCGCTACGAACACTGCAGTTGTTGCGGGCCAGCTCGCTGATTCGAACACGGCGAATAACACGAGCACTGCTACAACGACACTGACATGTCCGACCACGACGACTGATCTCTCCATCACGAAGACTGGTCCGTCCACTGTTGTCCGCGGTAGCACCGTGACGTACACCATTGTTGCAACGAACAATGGTCCATCGACTGCTACAAACGTTGTGGTCACTGATGCCTTCTCCTCTGAGTACACCTATTCATCTGCAAGCGGCGCAACATGTAACGTCAGCGGAAACGTTCTCACCTGCACCATCGGCACCATGACGTCTGGTCAGAGCGTGACGATCACTGCGATCTTCACCGCCAAGACCTCAAGCGGAACATGTTCCACTGCGACCGTGACGAACACGGCATCTGTCACATCTGACACTGCTGATTCCAACACGGGTAATAACACGAGCAGCGCTGTCACGACACAGCTCACCTGCGCTACTGCTGAAATCTCGGTCTACAAGACGGACAACCGTTCCACGGCCAACGTCCTCGACCGTCTGCGTTACAGCATCATCATTACGAATAACAGCAGCACAGTTGCAAACAGCTTGCTTGTGACAGACAACGTTCCGTACGGCCTCACTATTCTCACCGTCTCTGATGGAGGAACAGTGAACGGTCAGCAGGTTCGTTGGACGGATATCAGTGTTCCAGCAAACTCCAGCCGCACGCTCTACATTGATACGGAAGTTAGGAGCGACGTTGGTAACGGTTCTATCGTCCGCAACACTGTGGACGTGAACGGCAAGACAGCCACGGACGAGACGACGATCTACAACAACACGTACGTCAATCCTCCGCCTCCACCGTACTACCCACCAAACCCTCCACCTCCGTACTATCCTCCGAACCCGAACCCTCCTCCGGTGTATTACCCGCCAAACCCTCCACCAGTTGTCTATCCTCAGACAGGTGACAAGGTAGTAGATCTCTATGGCGCCAAGATCGACACCGCGAGCGTGACGCCAGTAACTCCGAAGGCAGCGCAGGACGACAACG
Organism: Candidatus Peribacterales bacterium; assembly: GCA_021731345.1. Classification (GTDB taxonomy): domain Bacteria; phylum Patescibacteriota; class Gracilibacteria; order Peribacterales; family Peribacteraceae; genus JAGORY01. The sequence goes on from JAKFXO010000075.1 coordinate 3,603, forward strand.
GATTCTCCGCAGTCTTCTACGCCACTCTCATCGCTCTGCTCGCAGTAGGATCTGCCGCAGCAACACGGTTCATCAGTTTCGGTCTCTAGTCCGTATCAAAAAGCATTCCGTCCTCGAGTATTCTCGGGGGCGGAATGTTTGTATTTGATTAATATGTAAATTATGTTATAATAACAATAACAGGAAACACACATATGAACGTCAATACTCACATGACACTCCGGCGCTCACTTCTTGCAACTTTTTTGACATTGAACGTCGTGGCGCTCGTGGCTCTTGTGCAAACTCAAGTACAAGGAGCTGCACTGACGCAGCCGATTGTCACCAAGCAGGAAGTCGCACTGATGCCGATCACATCATCATCTTTTCCGTCTGTGAACATGGGAGCTGCTATAGACTCCCGTAAGGAGATGCTTGAGCGTGCCATTCATGTGACCTTTGTGAAAGAGGCTGGCTCAGAGCCAATCTCGACGTTTGATCTCGCGCTGAAAGATCATCCGCTCTGGATCATGTTTGATGTTCGCGGGGATCAGGGTGAGGCCGTCATTGACCTTGAGCGTGTGAAGCAGCATCTCATTAGCTATCCACCACAGAATATTCCGGAGCCGCAGTCGTGCGTGCTTCTGTCCTCGTGGGTGGATGATGACGGTGTGACGCGTGCGCAGACTGACTGTATTGCAAAGAGCGGCTTCGTCTACGACCAAAATATTCTCGCGAACATGGTGAAGGATGCGTTTGAAAAAGGAGAGGACACCGTTGAATACGTCCTGACGTCCGTTGCTGCAGTTGTCACAGATCCTACAAACGGCAGTGAGATGCCGATGAAACTACTGGCTACTGGTCACTCAAGCTTTGAGGGGTCTGGTGCTGCTCGTAAGTCCAATGTTCGCAAGGGCTTGAATGAGCGTGTCCATAACGTCTTGGTTCCTGCCGATACAGTATTTTCTTTCAATGACACGCTTGGCATCGTCTCTGTGAATAGGGGATGGCAGATGGCTCTGACGATTTTCGAGGGAGTGAATCTTCGTCCGGCTCCGGGCGGCGGTATTTGTCAGGTCTCTACGACCACGTACCGCGCAGCCCTTGCTGCAGGTCTGCCGATTGTCGAGCAGAAGAGCCACAGCTTGTATGTGACGTACTACGAAAAGTTTGGCGTCGGACAGGATGCGACCATTTTCCCAGGCAAGCAGGATTTCAAATTCTTGAACGACACCGGAGCTCCGCTTCTCATTCAGGCGTACAACCAAGGTGATGAAGCATTTGTTCGTATCTACGGTGCGGATGATGGACGCAATGTGTCTGTGACGGGTCCGTACTTCGGCAAGACTGCACCGAAAGACCTGCTCGACAACGGCAAAATTCTGAAGAATAACGAAATCGGTTGGGTACGCACCGTCAGGCCTGTCGGTGGTGAAGAGAAGCGCGAAGTCTTTGTCGCCAGATACAACGCAATCCCTAAGTCACTGTCCACCAAGTGGGAACTCAAGACTGAGATCACGCGAGGAGATATGACGAAAAATATTGTCGCGTCCGAACACTAGGAAGATAGTGCAGTCTGGGTTCGCGGTGTGCGAGCCAGTTTCCAGGCGACCGTTGCAAAGAGTGCGTACGCAATGCCGCCGAGAATCTGCAGAATGGATGGCGTTGCTTCGTAGCCGATGATGATCTTTGCGATGTCCGCAAGCAGCGTGTCATCCGCAAGCAGCCAACTTGTGTCCCAGATTGTGGAGCTGAGAACCGAGATTGTTCCCGCCTCGTGAAATTCTCCGATGCCGTGCATCGTCAGGCCAGCGCCGAGGATCAGAAGAAACACACCCGTGACATTGAAGAAGACGTGCAGAGGAATCATGCGTACGCCACGCAGCATGAGTGCTGCAACTGCGATCGCAAGAACCATGCCCATGCCGACTCCGGCCAGTGTGTGCACATTGGAGCTACTCAGCAGTGTGGCATGGATGAGTATCGCCATCTCAGCACCTTCTCGAGCTGTGCTGGTGAAACTTAAGAAAAAGATGCCAATGGCACTGCCTCCGGCAATGTGCATGGCCATGTTCTTTTCGACGTGCGCTTTCATGTTTCGTCCCGATGCTGCCATCCATCCAATCATCCACAGGAGTAGTCCTGCGGCCGTGAACATCATGATGCCTTCGTAGATTTCTTTTGCTTCATCACCGAGTGACGCAGCGTACGTCTGCATGAGCCATGCAAGTACGACGCTGAATAAGATGCCAGCTCCGACGCCAGACCAAAGTGCCGAAATAAAATTTCGTTGGTTGGAGCGCTGCAAGTACGCAAGCATGACGCACACGACGAGTGACGCTTCAAACGTTTCACGAAGTGAGATGAGCAGTGCGGTGGTCATGCGAGAGAGGGGAATGCGCGGAACGTGAAATTGTCCGCCGCTGGTATGACAAGACTAACGAAGCTTCGTCTGTCTCGCAAACGTTGTTTTCTTACGCAATCGGCAACTTAACCGTGACCGTGGTGCCTTTGCCTTCTTTGCTTGTAATGAACACACGACCAGACGCCTGCTCTATGATTCCTTTCACGATGTAGAGTCCGAGGCCGTTGCCGTCTGCTTTGTACTTTGTTGCATTACCGCCGCGTGTAAATTCTTCAAACATGCGGTGCAAATCTTTGCGTGGAATACCGCATCCGTGGTCAACCACGGAGAATTCGGCATACTTTCCAATGCGCTTGGACTTGAGCGTAATCGTCGCTTTATCAGGAGAGAAGTCGATGGCGTTCGTCACAAGTTCCTGTGCGACACCTGCGATGAGTTTCGGATCAAGCTTCATCGTGATGTTCTGCTCAAGATCCATGACGATGCGCTGTCCGCGGATTGCCAACTTTGGTGCAGCTTCTTTTGCGACTTGTTCCAGAACTGACGTGAGCGACGCAAACTCAGCTTTGTACTCCACTTTTCCGGCATGCACGGTATCTGCACTCTTGAGTGTTTTGAGGATGGACGTCAGACGTTTCACGCCTTCCTGAATATTCACGATGCTGCGCTGAATGGATGCAGGACCTTCATCCTCCAGTTCTTCGAGTGACCAGCTGATGATAGTCAGTGGGCCGCCGAGCTGATGGAACGCGAGCCTGAGGAGTCCCGAGCGTTCGATCTCCAATTTTTCGAGTGCTTCCAAACGACGCCTCCAGATAAAGAGCGAGCTTCCTGCACCGAGACAGACAGATGCGAGCAAAATGAGAAGAAGTGCGACCGGAGAGAAAATGCTATTACTCAAATTCTTAAATTCATCGGCCGACATATCAATGCCGAGCACGCCTGCTACTTGTCCGTTGCTGCGGCGAATGGGCGCGTAGCCAGAAATACTGGAACCCCATTGATCGGACGCAACGTGTTCATCCACTGTTGGATGCAAAAACGCTTCAGTGCCCAGAGCTGGCCATTCTCGCCAGTCGTATATTTCGCCTGGGATGGATGCAACTTCATCTTCATCCACACGACCGTTTTCATTGAGATCCAATTCCGCATCAGTGCGAGCGAGGTCACCGTCTGCGACGAATTCCAAGTGATTCGGATCATCAGTTTTGCGCATGATGTAGGCAAACTGCACATTTGTGATGCTGTCGCGCATCGAATGCAATTTCATGACAGTGTCACGGAGCGCGCGAGATGAATGAATAGTGTCTCCAGTTTTGATGTCATCCAACGTTTCACCGGAAAATTGCATCGCTGCAGCAGCCGCTGTGCTCTGAAGCTTATCCTTCAGCTGTTGCTCCATAATCTCGCGTCCACGGAAGAAGAACAGCAAACCAGCCAGTGTCATCGCAAGGATGATAACGACTGCGATCATCGCAATAGGCGCGAGAACACGAAGTCGGCCTTTGAAATTATTTTTTGTATATTCCATATGGATTTCACCTTAGTGTAGCAGAAAACACTGAAAATTTCCAGCACGGCGACTCGCCTACGTCTTTGTCAGATGCCGCGCTCTTCACAAAAAACGCCTTTTCCGCTATACTGACATGATTTACCAACATCAATCTATGCCAATGACTCCAGAGAAAAAGGTTGTGATGTCCCACGGCAAACTTGCCTTTGGGGCTATGACCCTCGTCGTTGTCACCGTTGCCTTCACATCCGTTGCGGGTGTCGGAGGGATTTTGCGCGGTAACCTTACGTTCTTCGGAGGCGGCAGCATTCCATCATCCGGATTCAATGATGCAGCGTTCTATAGCTCCTACATGCAGAGCATGAGTGCAGCGATGCAGTCAGCGTTTAACTCAAGTTTCTCGTCCAATGCGACGAGCTACTCCATGCCATACAGCCAGTCTTCGTATTCTGCGTATAGCTCAAGTTACTCGATGCCGTACTCGTCTTCGTCCTACTCTTCGTACAGTTCGAGCTACTCGATGCCATACAGCTCATCTGCAATGTCTTCGTATAGCTCGTCCAGTTATTCGATGCCAACGAGTAATTCCTCTATGACGTCGTACAGCTCCTCTGCTTATTCGATGCCATACAGTTCTTCGAGCATGACGTCCTACAGTTCCTCTGCTTATTCGATGCCGTACAGTTCTTCGAGCATGTCGTCCTACAGTTCCTCTGCATTTTCCATGCCGTGGAGCTCATCCTCGATGTCGAACTACTCCAGCATTGCTGCATCTGTTCCGTACGCGGGACTCATGAGCTCCATTGCGAGCTCTATGAATGTGCAGATGGCTGAGGAAGTCTCTCCGTCACTCCGTAGCGAAGCGATGCTCGCTATAGAGGATATGGCTCCGGTGCAGGCAGAACTTGCTGAGCGCCTCACAACACAGCTCACACTCACACCGCAGGTTGCGACTCAGGTCTTCCAGTTCATCGCAGCAGATTTGCCAGAGATGCCGATGACAAGTCAGGTCGCATCCGTCATGTTCAAGAGTTTCAAGCTCAACAATGGTGAAGAGCTCAAGGCAGCCAATCTCACTCCAGCTATCGATGTTGACCCGAAGGATTGGTACGCACCGATTGTCGTAGAAGTACAAATGATCGGCATCATGCAGGGAAGCCCAGTGACCGGACTCTTTGAGCCTGAGCGCCTCATGAACCAGGCTGAGTTTGCAAAGACACTCGCAAACGCCGTCGCAAAAGTAGAGGCAGCACCACATGCAGCCGCTCCAGTGAGCGGAGCGTTTGACCGCTGGCCAGCATGGGCTACCAAAGCTGTCGCTGTTCTCAAGTCACACGACATTCCTACGTCGTTCTTCCGCGCAGATCCTGCTGAGTCCATTACGCGTCTTCAGTTGGCGCAGGGCATTGCAACCGTTCTGTTCCCAGAAGAAACGGTGAACATTGCTGCGGCAACGAGCTTCAAAGATATCAACGCTATCCCTATGACGCTTCGTGAGACCGTTCGTACGGTGTCTGCACTCGGCATCATGACGGGTGACGGTCAAACAAAATTGTTTGATCCATACCGCTACGCCAACCGCGCTGAAGTCGCCAAAGTCTTTGCTACTGCCATGAGGATCAAGGCACAGCAGATGAGCGCTGAGGCGATGTCTCGTTAATTCGTCCCCATCTCCTAAGGGGCTCACGTGAGCCCCTTTTTTTGTGCTCGTGCAACAAATTCGTTACCTTTTCGGCTCACCTCCGTTATACCCTGTGTAGGAATCCTACTTCTTACTGTCTTCCCCTCCATGGACTCCGTCGAACTCGGTCACATCACGTCGTGCCAAAGTGGGCACCTTGAAGACTTTGATCCTTTGTATCTCCAGCATGTTGACGCCGTGTATCGGTATCTGCACCGCCGATGCTTAAGCCGCGAAGTCGCAGAAGACCTCACGAGCACCGTGTTTCTGAAAGCTCTCGAATCCATTCGTTCTTTCAACCCGAGCAAAGGAGTCTTCCGTGCGTGGCTCTATCGCATCGCACGCAATGCACTCATTGATTTCTATAGGTCACACGCACAGAAAACTGTCTCGATCGAAAACATTTGGGACCTAGCCTCGGATGATGTCACGAGCGCTCTGGCCGAGAAATCCATGGACGCTGAGAAACTCCACGAAGCGATGAAAATTTTGACACCCGACCAGCGTGAAATCGTGATGCTTCGAGTCTGGGAAGGGCTTTCCTACGCCGAGATCGCCGAGATCACCGGTAAGTCCGAAGGCAACGCAAAAGTCATCTTCTCTCGTTCTATCTCAGAGCTACGCACCAAATTGCCATCACTTCTGTTACTTCTTCTTTTCCCGCACTCTCTATGAAAACTTCACTCAAGACTTTCCTCGCCGATCTCTATGAGATCGACCCATCTCTCAAGACACACGAAGCGGAGATCATTCCGCTCGTCGAAAAACTCATGAAGTCAGACCCCGCTGTGGAGCCTGATACAGAATTTGTGAAACGACTTCGCATGCAGCTCAAAAATCGCGCAGCAGAATTGTCGTCCCCAGCATCTGCAGGTTTCTCCCGCTGGCTCTACGCTTTCGGTGGTGCTGTCACTGCGGCTGTCATCATCCCAGTTGCGTTCGTGGCTATGAATAACATGAAGCCAGCAACGACCTTCAAGCAAGACGGTTCTGCGCTCTTTAGCTACAGCGTGAAAGAAGAAGGTGAGAGCGCCTTCGGTTCACTCTCGATGATGAATGCAAATGATATGACGTCCGCCCGCCCGCCCGAGGGAAAGATGATGGGAGTAGGAGGCGGTGGCGTAACGGTAACCAATGCCGTAGCCGTGGAAGCACCGGCGCCACAAGCCATGATGGCTCGTGATATGGACGCAGGTGTCGATACCAAGATGATCGCACCGTACCCGATCACGACGTATGCCTATGTCTTTGAAGGTGAGCTACCTGAGCTCACATCGTCAGTTGCAGTCTACAAGCGCATCACGGCTGGTAAGTCTGTGCCGTTCTCCGCACTCGCAAACAGTTTGAACCTCGGCAATATCGACCTTGCGTCGTTTGCCGGCATGAACATGGACTCCGTGAGCTTCAGCCAAAATAAGCCCTACGGTTACCAGATGAACGTGAACCTGCGTGAGTCATCGGTGAACTTGGACGCTCAGTGGGACCAGTGGCCACAGAGCAAGTGTCAGACTGATGCATGTTTCCAAGCGGAGCGCGTGAAACTCTCTGATGTTCCATCCGAGGATCAGCTCATTGCCGCTGCAAATGCATTCGTGAAAGATCACAGTATCGATATGACGCACTACGGTACGCCAACCGTGGATATGCAGTGGAAGCGTGACTACGACCGCGCACCAAACAAGAACGATGCCTGGATTCCAGATCAGATGCGCGTTCTGTATCCACTCGTCATCGACAGCAATCCAGTATCCGACCAGTCCGGTATGCCGTTTGGTATCTCCATCGGTGTACACGTGAAGTCTCGCAAAGTGATGAACGTCTACGGACTCATGTCACGCGACTACGCCAAGTCCGAGTACGCAGGTGTCACGGACAAGAAGCAGATCACGGATTATCTTTCGACGCTTGATCAGTACGGATGGGCGCCAGATGCAGGTACCGAGACGAAGACCGCAACGGTCACGCTCGGCACACCAGTCATGGGTTACTCCGTGTACTACAAGTACGACAGTAACGTGACACAGGAACTCTTGATCCCGTCCCTGACGTTCCCGATTTCGGACATCAAAGGAGGCGAGCAGTACTTCTTCCGCCAGAGTGTTGTTATCCCGCTTGCATCAGAGATGCTGAAGCAGCAGCAGGATGGCGGCAGGCCAATGCCGATGGAGGATGTGAAGGCAATGTAGAGATAGGATTCACGACGAAGAACCGCCTCGGGAATGGGGCGGTTTTTTCGAGATCATTAAAATAAAAGTCATTGATTAACCTTAATCTAATAATGATAAATATGTTCTTATTCCTACTATTTCTGGATACAAATACGGCCAAATGACTTCACCTTTTTTATTTCTAAATTCTACCATTCTTATAATCTTCTTTCCCCTAATACGATTAATGCCAGCGACAGCTTTTATCAAATATTGATTCATACGGATAAAAGCCTGTTCGTGAGCAACGCGTTTATTTATATTGTCTGGAATTTGCTTTAAAGGAACAACAATTGAGCTATATGCTCTGAGCTTTCGGAATAAATTCTTCTGTGTCTTCAGTAGCCCTTCTAGCTGCTTCTTAGTATATTTCCCAGTTTTCTTTTTATAGTTTTCAATTCTGCCAATGGCTCTGAAATCCATTCCTAAGTTATTTATCCATTTCGATATTTTGCCTTCAGAAACACTCAATAAAAGATCATTGTAATTATATCCAAGAACTCCAAATCGCTCACCCGGAGCACATTTTTCAAGTTTTGATGCTTTCGTCTGCAGTCCGATACTCAATAAATATTGATTTATTTCTTTTTCAATTTCATCCCTGTCTGCCTCGCTTGTGCATGCAAACAACAAATCATCTGCATAGCGAAAGCAAAAGGTATTTTTATCTTTTTTCTTTCTCTGCATTTCATCGAATTCAGATAGGTATAAATTTGCGATTAAACCAGATAAGCAGGATCCTTGAGGAATTCCTAAATTAGTAGGTGTGTAATGTTGCGAATTTTGCACTTGGATATTTACCCAATCCAGAAAAAAACTTTTCAAACTACTATCCAGTAGATGTTTCTCCAAAAGGAGAATCACTCTTTCTCTATCAAGCTTGTCGAAAAATTTCTCAATATCAGCCTTTAATATCCAAAATTTATTTGTTTGAAGTATGCTGCAAATATCAGAGTGTGTAGCATAAATGCCGAGTTTTTTATTGGAAACGCTACTTTTGGGGATGCCACAATAGCTAATTCCGTTATCTAATAATTCTTGCAGTTTTTTTGAAACAATCTGATAAACGGCTTTTTCAAAAATCTTTTCATTTAATTTGGAATGAATCATTAAAATTCTTTTGCCACCATCTTTCTTGGGTTCCGCATGAATAAATAGTGGTGATCGTTTATAGCCATCGCGTAAAATAATTTTTCTTAATTCACCCATTGCCGATTTAATTTCAGCATTCATTAAATCAAGTAAGGACTTAGTTTGATCTACTTTTCTAACTTTTTTTGCTTTTACAAATAACGCATCTTTTGCATAGCGTTTGCTCGCGTTTTTTAAAACGCTACGTAAAACAGAGGCGCATGCGGTAGATAGGTTGTCTATAGCCAATACTTCATCAAGTAAGCTCATTTGAATGTAGGGGTACCCTGAGCAAGCCCTTCTGGTGAGAAGAACTTGCTGATTGGGGGATAGAGATGTCTCGCAATGTTTTGACTGCTCCGGTGGAGCTCGTGCCCTTTTGGTGGTTGCAACCGCCGCTTGAGCCATTGACGATGATTCTCCTGAGCATGGCTCCAGTATGGCGCACATTCTCAGCTTCATTTTATTCTCTTGAAGCGTCTAAACTTTAGTCTTTCATCTCTGGGAATCAATTGATCAAAGGCAAAAATGTTGTGGTGTACAAATGTACACCAAGAACACTCCAGCAATCATCCAAGCCCTCATTTTATCTTCCCTGAAGGTGTAACTTTACATCTCCTAACTCCTCCGAAATATTTCTGCCTCCGTAATTTTTCCTAAAAACACGCTTCCTCCTCCGCCCTATAAATCCTTGCGGACTGTTCTACGAACGCTCTCCAGATCGGTGCCGCGACTGTGAGGCCGTCAGCCAGTGGATCCAGCACCGTGTTATCCGCATTGCCCACCCACACACCAACCACAAGTTCCGGCGTATAGCCCAGCGTCCACACGTTATTCACGCCGTACTCCGTACAGCGGCCAAATTCATCGCGCTGAAAACAGACG
>JAKFXO010000108.1 GCA_021731345.1 Candidatus Peribacterales bacterium
CCTACGTGACGCGCAAAGGAACCTTCGTCACCTCCCCTATCCGGCTCACCGGCGAACCCTATCCGAAGCTCACGATTACAGACTGGGGAATCAGGCCGCAAAACCGTACGCCTCTTTTAGCACCAGATTTTCTCCAGACCATCTTCATCGCTCGTGACACGCTGCGCCGAGACTTCGGCCTCCAGAGCCAAAATATCGCCATCTACCTGCGCGCCCAGGAATTCCACATTAAGACAAATAAGACCACTCTCTGGTTTGATTTACGGAGCCCACTCAACGTACAATTCCAGCGGTTCAGAGAGTTCCTGAAAACTCTCTCCCTCGATCAGGCGAAGGAGTACATAGACCTTCGGATCGCAGACAAGATTATCTATAAGTAATCCGGTTTATCCCGTTTTGCAGAGATCACGCGCATATGCTCTCCGTTCTCGCATCCGTTCTCGTTCTCGGCCTCATTCCTCCGGAGCTTCCGGAAGCTTCTTCGCCGTCGCTACCGGGCATTGAAGTTCTGTCTATTTCAGCACCAGACTCTCTCGCTTCTAAAATTCGCATGCCGATGCTTTCTGCATCCGGTGCCATCCTCATGGATGCAGAAAGCGGACAAGAAATTTTCTCGATCGCTCCCGATGAACGCAGGCCGATGGCAAGCCTGACGAAGATTATGACCGCACTGCTGATTCTGGAAAATCATGAACTGAGCGAATCGGTCATGGTGCCGCCGATTGCTGAAGAAGTGAAAGGAAGCACCATCGACATCGTCGCTGGCCAACGGCTTTCCGTACGCAGCCTGCTGTATGCGCTTCTGCTGCCATCTGCCAATGATGCAGCCTACACACTTGCGGTCTTTGACGGACGGACTGTCGGCACATTCGTCGAGCGCATGAACAAACGCGCCGAAACTCTTGGCCTCAAGAATACGCATTTCGCAAACCCCGCTGGGCTAGATCATCCACAGCAATACTCCACACCGCGCGACCTCGCATGGCTTGCACTTGCCGCTCTCAAAAATGAAAACTTTGCCACGATCGTTGGCACACGCACCGCACGCATCACAGCGGAAGACGGAACGGAATATTCGCTCAAGAATACGAACGAAATGCTCCACTACAACGCAAATGTTTTCGGCGTCAAAACAGGAACGACGGACGGCGCTGGTGAGTGTCTCATTATTTTGTTTACAGAAGGTGATCGCCGATATCTCCTCGTCATCCTTGGCTCATCAGAACGCTACTCCGACGGACTAAAGCAGTTGCAGGCAGTTCGCGCTGCTCTGCAGTAAGATATCACCCCCATGCGCCCCCCTAAGACTTCCATTCACTCCTGGCTGAGTCTTCGCATTCGGATGCTCTGCATCGTGGTGTTTGCAGTGTCGTTGTTCTTACCACCCTACATACCGGATTCTGCGTCAGCTCCACCACCAGAAGTTGACCCTGATGTGGAAGGTTACTTGCTCGCTGAGGAAGGCTTCCTCATGAAGACATCGTCGCTCACGGAGCAGGGCACACGTAGCGCTTTCAGTCAGGGCATCATTCATACGGTCGAATCTGGTGAGAGTATTACAACGATCGCAAAAACTGCGTTCCTCAAGCCAGAAACTATTCGTTGGGCGAACGGGCTTTCAGATTCCGCATCGGTCAAACCAGGACAAAAACTCCTGCTACTCCCCGTCGACGGCGTTCTGCATAAAGTGAAACGTGGACAAAATTTGCAGATGGTTGCTGACCTCTACAACATTCCGGCTCCCATCATTGCTGCTCAAAATAAAATCAAAGGCGGCTATCTGCTCGCAGGCCAAGACCTCATCGTTCCCGGAGCAAAACCGATCATCGAAGCACTACCGAAACCACCGAAGCCAGCCACAGCAGCAAAGCCTGCAACGGTTCCAAATACGATTACAAAAACTCCGGATAAGAACTTCTCAATCGCTGCAACGTACGGAATTTTGCAGGTGCCATGCGACTGTTTCTATACGCAGTACTACGGTGCAGTACACTTTGGTGTGGATATGCAGCACCGCGGTGGATCGCCGATCTTTGCAGCTGAAGCTGGCACGGTCATTCGTGCGGATTACGGCTGGAATGGAGGTTATGGAAACGTCATTGAAATTGACCACGGCAACGGCCTCGTGACTCTCTACGCACACAGCAAAGAGCTCTACGTGAAGAAGGGCGACACCGTCACGCGTGGCCAAGCGATATCATTCATGGGTAATACCGGACGCGTCCACGGACCAACGGGTATCCACTTGCACTTTGAAGTGCACGTGAACGGCGTGAAGAAAAATCCAATGGTCTACATCCAACAGTAAGGAAAGCACGAAAGGAAACCTACGGTTTCCTCTCATGAGCTCTCCTTCCTCTAAACGGAGCGGCGCAGGAGTGGGGGTCTGCTGGCGGGAGTCTGCGCGCACGCGTTTTCTTTGGTCCTTTCTTTGTCGCTCGGACAAAGAAAGGACAATGCTATCCGACCAACCACGTCGTACGTTCATCGAAAAGATACTGAGCTGGATACATGCTCACGTCTTCGTTGTCTTTTTGCATAGTATGCAAGAGCTTTGCTTTCTTCTCACCCGTCACGAGAAACAGTCTCTGTGCTGCGTGAAGCAACACCGGAAATGTCACGCTGATGCGATCATGCACGACAAACGCATCTGTCGTCGTGTGAATGACTTTGGCAGGACCATATGCCTCAGGGCCAACTGGCGGAAAGAGTGAGGCAATGTGGCCATCGTCACCCATGCCAAGAATCACGAGATCGGGCGTAAGCTTCGAAATTTTCTCTGCGTAGTCCGTGATGCATTCTGCCATTGGCAATGTCGTATCAGGCACCACAACGGTTGCACCCTCTGCCGCATGGGTCAGGAGCGTTTCTCTGATCATTTTTGTATTACTGTCCGCGTGTGCAGCCGGCACATAGCGTTCATCCACTAAGAAAAACGTGACGCGCTTCCAATCGATACTGAGGTCTGTAGACAGCAAGACGTAGACAGGCTTCGGAGTCGACCCGCCTGAGAGTCCAATCGTTACTGTGCCGCCACTATGCTGTGCCTTTACAATGACCGCCGAAATCCACGCAGCAGCGGTGCGTACAAACTGCTCTGTCGTATCTATCTTGATGACGTCCATGCGGCGATCATACACCCGTCCTACAGCCAGGCGTGGCCAAATTTTGCGATGAATGCATCAGCCTCAGCGGGGCCCTTTGATCCTGATGCGTACAAGGAAAGCGGAGCCTTCTTACTGTCGAGATATTTCTGCACTGGATCAATAATGCGCCAGCAACTACGGACTTCTTCAGCATCCAAGAACCACTGCTGATTGCCATTGATGGCTTCCAAAAGAAGTAAGCTGTGTTCCACGAGACAGTCACCCATACACACCAGCGGGTCTTCCATCACGAGAGGACGAAACTTCGGCTCGCTGCCGCCAAGCTTGGTTTGTAGGAAAAGTTTCATGCCAGCCTCTCCCTGCAAAATAATATCGAGGCGATTGCGTGTGCCTTCTTTCCCGACGAGCGTCGGAGAATCTTGGAACTCGACTGCAATGCGCGTTTCTTTTTCTTTGAGACGTTTACCCGAACGCAGGAAGAACGGCACGCCTTCCCACCGCGAAGAACGAGACATGAGGTGTAGTGCAGCAAACGTCGGTGTACGCGAACCCTTCACAACGCCTTCTTCGTCTTTGTACGCCACAACGTTTTTCCCGCCCGACACACCTTCACCGTACTGACCTTGCATCACGATCTCCGAAAAATCAGTCGCAGGAGGAAGATAGAATTTTTTGACGGCATCGAGACGTGTTGTCTTAATTTCATTCGTATCATTCACGAGCCGCATGGTAAGCAAAGCCGCGATTTGAATAAGATGGCTCTGGAACATGTCACGTAGTGTTCCAACCGCATCAAAGTATCCCGCACGACCTTCCAGTCCCGCAGATTCCGATGCGGTGATCTGCACGCTGCTGATGAGCGTGTTTTTCAGAAGCCTCTCAATGACTGGATTTGCGTGACGAAGATAGTACGCGTTACGCACAGCTTCTTTGCCGAGATAGTGATCCAAAATGTAGACCTCGGACGGCTTGAAGCAGCTCAAAAGCACAGCATTGATTTCTTCAAATGACGAAAGATCATGACCGACTGGTTTTTCGACAATGCAGCGGAAATCATGGTGCTCTTCATTCACGCCCCCGGCGCAGATATTGCGCAGTGTCGATTCGAATGCGGTTGGAGGAATGGACAGATAGGCGAGACGCACGACGTCTTTTGCCGAACCTTCCAGTGTCTCAAGTTTTGTTGCCAGTTTTTTAAAATCCTCGACCGCATCGTACTGACCAGGCTGATAGAACACATGCTCCAACATGGACGAAAGAACTTTTTCATTCACTTCAAGGACATACTCTTTTACTGCGTCTGCGACGTGCTTTCGAAACTGCCCATCAGTCATCGCCGTACGCGCGTATCCGACGATGCTGTAGTCAGCGGGAAGACGTTTCTTGAGTGCCAAGAAATAGAGCGCAGGGAAGATTTTGATCTTCGCCAAATGACCGGAGGCACCGAAGAGAACGAAGGAGAATGGGCGGTTTGCTGCAAGCATGCGTACCCCTAGTATAGCCCCATGGAAGAGCTCCTCACACTACTTCATACACTTGGCATTCCCTTCACGCGTTTTGACCACAAGGCCGTGTTTACGTGTGAGGAATCGGAAGGGCTCGATACACCGATCCCGGGGGCTCACACAAAGCAGCTTTTGATGAAAGCCAAGAATAAAGAGATCTACGTTTTAGCGATCGTGATGCACGATAAACGCGTGGATACGAAAGCACTCGCCAAAGATTTTGGCGGCCAGAGTTTTAGTTTCGCGTCGCCAGAAAAAATGATGGAACTCATGAAACTAACACCCGGTTCTGTGACACCATTTGGGCTCATACATGACACAGAACGAAAGATTGACGTCGTGTTTGACGAAGACGCATGGAATGTAGGCCAATTCAGATTTCATCCCATGATCAACACCGCAACATTGAATATTGACCGTGAGGGATTTGAGAAATTTCTGAAACACACTGGCCACAGCTTCACGGTGCGTAAAATTCCCCAAAGAGTCGAGACTGCTTGATTTCTCCGTACGAGCGGTTCTACACTCCGTTTTGACATCACCGCCTATCCAGAGAGACGCGCATGGGAACTGGCCCGCTAACGACGCGTCCCCCAACCCCCGAAGACTCGGGAAGGTGGGAATACCAGCCTCCAAGCGGAGGGACGATAGTGACTCGGAAGAAACGATCACTACTCCTCGCACGGAAGTGGTGTCTTTTATTTCTTCCTTTCATTCCATGTCCTCTTTATTCACATCAGAATCGGTGACCGAGGGTCACCCAGATAAATTGTGCGACCAGATTTCGGATGCCGTGCTCGACTACGCACTCAGCAAAGACCCGAAGTCCCACGTTGCATGTGAGTGTCTTGCAACGACCGGTCTCGTCGTCATCGCGGGAGAGATCAGCACGAACACGTACATTCCGATGGCGCAGGTTGCTCGCAAAGTTATCGAGGAGATCGGATACAACGATGGAATCTTCGGATTTGATCACAAAGCATGCGCCGTCATGGTGTGTGTCGGTGAGCAGAGTGCGGACATTGACCAAGGTGTGACCGCTGAGAAAACTGCGACGAAAGAACAAGGTGCCGGAGACCAAGGGCTCATGTTCGGCTTTGCATGTGATGAAACTCCAGAGCTCATGCCGATGCCGATCAGCATGGCGCACAAACTCACGAGGAAGCTCTCGGAAGTTCGTAAGTCGAAAGGATTGGATTATCTTCGTCCGGACGGCAAGAGCCAAGTCACGATCGAATACAACGATGACGGAACCCCAAAGCGCGTACAGACGGTCGTCATCTCGACACAGCATTCTGACCATGTCTCACACGATCAAATCTGCAAAGACATCAAGAAGCACATCATTGAACCGGTGTGTGGAAGCTACCTCGATAAAGACACGATCTTCCACATCAACCCAACCGGACGCTTTGTCATCGGTGGCCCCCCAGGCGACTGCGGACTCACGGGTCGCAAAATCATTGTCGATACGTACGGCGGATACAGCCGTCACGGTGGAGGTGCTTTCTCCGGCAAAGACCCGAGCAAGGTAGACCGCTCTGCTGCCTATGCAGCTCGCTGGGTCGCCAAGCACGTCGTCAAAGCCGGCCTCGCGAAGAAGTGTGAGGTACAGGTGGCCTACGCCATCGGTGTGGCTGCTCCAGTGTCGCTGCGTGTCGATACATTTGGTACAGGAAAGATTTCCGATCGAGCCCTTGAGAAAGCCGTTTCTCAGGTCTTCGATCTGCGTCCGGCAAGCATCATCAAGGATCTTGATCTCCTCAAGCCACAGTACCGAGATGTCGCTGCCTACGGTCACATGGGTCGTGAAGACCTCAACGTGAAGTGGGAGAAGTGCGATCGATTGGACCAGCTCGTCAATGCTGCGAAGTAAGTCGAATTTTGCTCATACAGAAGGGCTCCCCGCGTGGAGCCCTTTTTTTCGATTGAATACTGGAGGAATAGGGATAACGTATCTAGTTGCACCCCTTTCCTACACCCCACCAATGAGTGAAACTGCCAATGAAAAATGGAATGCATTCCAAGAAACAGCGCGCGCGCTCTGTCCCGGGGGCTGCGAATATGGAGCCACAGTCCTTTCACTGAGTACAGGGCCAGACAGCCAGGCTCTTGCGGAAATTAAAGCATGTCAAAGCGGATGTGCCCTGAGTATACATTGCTCACTTACTCAACCACGCGATGCAGATACACCAAAGAAAGTACGAGATTTCGATGCGGCGAAAGCATCAGTCGGCGACCCTTCCGTACTGCTCACATCATACCACCAGTAAGTTGATTTAGAGTGACTGTATTGGAATCGAAATTCTTTGCGTACCTTCAGAACCCGGAGCCACTTGGTACGGACTGAAGAGTAGAATGATCGAACCAGATTCCATTAGGAATGTGTTGAAGTTTGCCGCCTCTGGTGCGGTGCCAGCCTCAATGAGCACAGCGGTATTTTCATCATATGCACCACGTACTTTTGCGGCTTCCGTCAGCGATGAACGTACTTTCTCGGATAACGACTGAATATCTCCACCTGCATCGCTCACAATATCCTCGATCGAGAGAAGGGAATGCTTCTTCACATCATAATTGAATGTGCGTACGTACGAATTTGGATTCGCTGCTCCTGCAATGGATGATTCGACGTTGAGTGCAAAACTCACAAGATCACTCGTCAGCATTGTGCGTTCGTACGTGACTTTTAGAATGCTGATTTTGCCATTCAATTTTGCCTGGGGGATCGCCGCAGTAATTCTTCGAAAATCGGACAACGTTTCTTCGGTGAGCTGCTTGATTGCCGCATTCACATTGGACTGATCGGCCTCAGGAAGGCCGACGACCACCGGATATACACCAGAGATGCGGTACGTTTTGGTACTCTCAGAAAGAGTCGACTCACGCCAACCAAGTGAAGGATGAACGGATGAACAAGCACTGAGGAAAACGAGAGAAACGATGAGGTAGGTACCACGACGCATAGAGTTGCATGCTACCACCGATTAAAGACGCCCCAGTAACGTGCCCGGATAGTAGTACTGCAGAATCTGCTCACCACTCTTGCCCTCCAGCGCCTGTGCCTTGGCACCACAACCAGACATACCCACACCATGACCTCGTAGCGTCATACCAGCGCACCAAGGGTCAGGCTTGGATACGAACACCTCTGCGAATGGAAAATTCTTCCAGCCGGCCTCAGAGGGGCTCCTTGTACGACCATCATCAGAACTGAAATATGGTGGCTTGATGATCTTGCCGCCGATCATGAGCACTTCACCTTGTGTGCTCGTCGCAGCGCGTAACCAATTTGGATTTGCGGCAGTAAAGCCTACGCCTGAGTACACCTGAAAAAGTGCTGGGTCATCCGAGCCGTCGTACGGCATGCCGGGGAATTTACGATTTGCAGGGTCTGTGTAATACGCTGCATACGTTCGAGCCGCGATGGCGAATGCACGTTGTTTTTCGTACGGCTCAGAATCCGGCTCTTCTGCGAGCCCAGCCATATAGTCCTCGATCGGTAATTCGTTGATGAGAGCGAGCGTTCCGTTGATGATGCGACACTCGATCGTACCGCGATACGATCGTGTCTTTCCTGCAATGCCAGACACGGTGAGAATACCACTCACTGATGAGGAAAACCTGAGAACAGAGTCAGACATGATTCTCTCGCCTTTTGACCGCACTTCACACTCGCTACCGCGTGGTAAAAGATCAAACGTTGTACCACCATTCACTGCTACACCATTCACAGAACCTTTATCCGAAAATGCGACAGAAGGAGCAGCGCTTGCGCTCAGGCGAATGCGAATCGTCTTCGATGTATTGGATGATGCAGTGGGTACGACTGTCGACCATGAATACGATGACGATGCTGATGACGACGTAGACGATGAAGACACAGGCGTTGATGACACACGGGATTGCGGACGGACGCGCGCAACCACTGCGGTACTCCGTGGCGAGGACATCGGCACCACGATCATCGCATTATTACCGCTGAACGGATTTGTGTACTCACCACTACGGGTGCGTCTACCGGATACGGAGAGCGTGAAGTGAATACCACCGATATCCATGGAATACACACCCGCATCCATCGGCGACTGTACGATGAGCTGTAAGCTCGCCGTTTCAAATGCCGGAAGATCGGACTGCAAGAGCACTCCCTTCGTAATCGGAATCTGCACCCTGCCATCATCAAGCCACAGCTTGATGCGCTGATCCGAAAGCTTCACGTCTGCAACTTTTTTACCTTCATATGCACCAGATTGGTCTGCGGTGTACATGAAACTGAGCCTCTGTTTGCCACCGGGATTGATGGTGACAGCGTTGCGACCGATAAATGAAATACCGGGCGCCTGCTTGAGCGCATCCTCAGAATTCAGAATCACGTTTGGAGCACTGGAAGACGATGAGGATGACTTTTTTGGAAACACTACAGAAGCGTTAAGATTGCCAGTTTGGACGTTTTTGACGACTTGGCCAAAGGCTTCAGAAAGATAATATCCAGGGCACAGTGTGGACAGAAGATCACGATGGCGAACGATGGGGGAATCAAACTTACGGCCGTGGAATTGGACGGACTTTGTGACGTCGATGTTGTAATCCTTCGCGAGACTGGCGAGTAAGCGTTGCAATGCTTTCGCCTGCGCGTCGCTCGGCTGTTCAATTTCAAAATTCCCCATCATGACGATGCCGAGTGTTCCTACGTTGTTGCAATACGCATGTCCTCCGACAACATATTTGCCGCCAAGTCTTCCTTCGTACACTTTGCCTTCTTCATCAATGAGAAAGTTGTAGCCCACATCACCCCAGCCGTTTGTCACAGCGTGATATTTGTAGAGTGCGCGCACGCGTTCGACCGCCGGTCGCGGATCATCTTTGATGACAAGTGCCGAGTGGTGCACGGCGAGCAGTTTTACTTCTTTGCTGTACTGCATTGGCCAGAGATACGCGCGACCTTGGGCATCTTGCTTCACGGTGGAGGCGAGTGAAAATTCGCCAGGAAAGTTCTGCTGCGCAGACTGGCAGTCTTTCACGCGCTGACTCACTGCACTCGTATTACCTCCTGTATCGCCCTTAGCAACGTCGTTTGGCGCATTTTGGACAACCGGCGCCTTGAAAAGATAGTCCTCCGTTGCGCCCCAGTCACTGCGGGAAATAACGGACGGCATGGCGACGGATGATACGGCTGCAACGCGTGTCTTCACCGGCTCATGCGACACAGTGATGGGATGAATGACGTCAGCATTCGTAATGCCGCGCACGCGAAGTGCGGTCGTACCACGAGGAAGCATGATGAGTTCGGACTCGTCGCCGGGACCAACATCACCGTCGCTCTCGTACTCCGTCCATGAAGACCAACCTACGGATGTTTTTGCGCTGTACTCAAATGATGCGCCTTCCAGTGTTGCGCTAAATGCATCGATCGGCGATGGAAATGCGCGCTCAGCGATACTGTCTTCGGCTGCGAAAACAGGCACCATAGGAACGGATGATGCAAGGATGGTCGCGATGATCGCCAGTGAAAAAATCGTCCTCGTTTTCATGAGAACATGATTGTAACCGGAGCAGCCTGAAACTCAGGTTGACGGCCGCTTCAGCGTGCTTGCTGATCGGACTCGAGGACGTTTATTTGGCTTCATTATGCGATGAAACCTTAAGGGTTCTATTTGAACGCACGCTCGTACGCATCCACCATCGCATCCGCAGAAAAACACATACGCGCCGTGAGCTTTCCTTCCTCAGCGAATTTCTTCCGCACTGCAGGATCTAGCAATGTTCGCAGTACTGCTTCCATGCTTTCTGCGGAACCAGCATGTGCAACGAGTGCGTCTTTCCCGTTTTCTATGTACTCAGCAATGCCGCAGGCATCAGTCATGACAGTCGCCACTCCGTGTGCCATGGCTTCAGCAGCAACGAGTCCAAATGGATCATGATCCGACGACGGAAGAACGAAGACGTCGAGTGATTGATAGAACTTCGTGAGGTCAGCCATGTGTGACACAAGCTTCACTCTCTCGATGCCGATGCGCTGCGCGTCTTCAAACATGAGTGATCGTAGATAGCCTTCTTCTTTGCCAACACCAACGATCGTGAGATCAATTTCTGGAAGATCAAGAATGGACCGAAGAAGCACATCGATACCTTTCTCGGGGCTCAAGCGTGCAATGACACCGACACGCATTGAATGGCTTTCTGAAGCCGTTGTTCTGTGGTGATCCGCAGGCAAAGGAATGCCGTTTTGGATGGCAAGGACACGTCCTGCGTCAAACCCGAGATCGATGTACATGCGGCGGCTTAACTCTGATACGCAGATGGTGACGGATTTTTTGGACGCACGCTTCAGTGCTCCGAGCCACGGATTTTTGGTGAGCCAACGGCCGATGCGGTCATGCTCGATCCAAAAAACTTTCATACCGTTTTCTGTCGCCCACTCTATCAGAAGAATTTTTTCCGTGAGACTCATCATGACAATGATGTCGGGTTTGTGTGGCAATGCCTGCACCGCTGCGATCAGTTTTTGTTGCATCGTTTTTTTTCTCCACAGAAAACTCACGGCAAGCCAGAGTGTGACGGGTGGCAAACCAATCCATGCGTGATGCGTCTCTGCACCAACTTCCTTGAGCATCGAGGAAAGTGGATGACATGAGCCCAGAAAGCTCACACCGTGACCTCGTTTCATAAGACCGGACGCCAGCCACGTCGTCTGAAGTTCAGCTCCGCCTTTGGCGCTTTCGTACGGGAAACGAGTGAAGAGGATACGCATAACGCTACGAGTGTAACCGCGTGGCGTCGCATCTACGAGCCCATCCAAGTCTCTAGGAGGGCAAGCACCTCGCGCTCTACAAAATCAGCCTGGTGCGTGGTGCAGATAGCGGCTTCGGCGCCGGCTTTCTTGGCTCGCGCTGTGTTCTCGGCATTATCAGCAGAGCTCACGAGTGCGATCCGACTCTTCGGGCACTTTTCCCTCAAATATGCGATGACTGCAGGGCCATTCTCACTCGGTATGTAGTAATCGATAAAAGCTGCGCTGATATCCGGATTAGCATCGATGAGTGTCTTCGCCTCCTCCGTTGTTTCAGCAATCAAAAGATTTCCTTTCCACGTCGCACGCTGCAACATGTGGCGCAGAAAAAGAATCTTCTCACGTGAGTCATCGGCGATGAGAAAAGTTGTCATGCGCGAGGAACGATCACCTTCTGCCCGCCCATATATGGTCTCAAAGCCTCTGGGATCGTCACAGAGCCATCTGCGTTTTGATGGTTTTCGAGAATAGCGATGAGAGCGCGACCAATGGCGAATGCTGTCGCGTCATTCATGTGCATGAGCTTCTTACTGTCTGCATCCTTGTAGAACGTTTTTAAGCGTCGTGCCTGGAAATCTGTCATGTAGTCGCTCGTATGCGTTTCTCGGTATGTCTTCTGTGATGGAACCCAGCATTCGATGTCGATACCGTTGGCGTTCGGCTTACCAATATCAAACGTGCATTTCTGGATAACACGGAAAGGCACCTCAAGTAGCGAGACCAAATATTCCTGCAATGCGACGATGAGCTTCTGCTCGTCTTCACCGGTCTCGGCTGTCGAGAAAGATTCGATCTCGAGCTTGTCGAACTGATGCACGCGCAAAATGCCACCCATGTCTTTTCCATACGTACCGGCTTCACGACGGAAGGCCGTCGAGTATCCAATGAACCGAACAGGCAGCTGCTCCACAGGGAGCGTCGTTTCCATGTAATACGGCCCCATAGTGTGTTCTGCAGAACCTACGAGCACTTGGCCATCTTCTGGAAGAAGGTAACGCTGATCCTCTGGCTGGAGCCGATCCATACGATCCATCACCTCGCGCTGCATGATGACTGGCGGAAGGAATGGCACGAACGCCTTGGAGGAAACGGACAGTCCGTTTTTTTTCGCGATCGTTGCGATGAGTTTTTCATCTGCAAGAGTCGCAAATGTCATTTGGATGATCGCCATTTGTAATCGAACAGCATCTCCTTTGAGATACGCAAATCGGCTCCCGCTCACGATGGCTGCTCGTTCGACATCGATAATGTCGAGATGCTTCCCGAGAGCAATGTGATCCTTCACCGGAAAATCGAATGTGCGCGGAGTGCCATGCGTACGGACAACGACATTCTCTGCTTCGCTGAGCCCTACAGGAACATGGGCAAGTGGCACGTTAGGAATAGCACTGACCGCTTTTTTCCACGAATTTTCCATGACCGAAAGCTCCTCTTCCTTCGTCTTGAGCGTGTCTCCAAGTTCCTTCATTCGTTGAATCACGGCAGCCTTCTCCGTCTTATCTTTGATCGTTGGGACAGACTTACTGACTGTGTTGCGCTCTGCCTGCATCGTCTGCACTTCGGACATCGTGGCGCGACGACGCTCGTCGAGTGCCAAGACATCAGCAATAACAACAGGGATCTTTCTGTTGTCGCACGCTTTCTGAAACAGCTCGGGGGTTTTTCGAAGGAGGTC